>DATLUQ010000060.1 GCA_035533015.1 Gemmatimonadaceae bacterium
CGGCGCGCGACTTCACGCTGTCGTTCATCATCGTCATGCAGAACGGACAGGCCACCGCAATCGTGTCGGCCCCGGTGGCCAGCAGTTCCTCCGTGCGCTCGGCGTTGATGCGTTTGCCCGTGCTCTCCTCCATCCACATGCGCCCGCCCCCGGCGCCACAGCACAGGCCTCGGTCACGGTGGCGCACCGGTTCCACGAGCTTCATGATCGGTAACGCGCGCTTGAGTGTCTCGCGCGGGGCGTCGTACACGTCGTTGTAGCGTCCCAGATAACACGAATCGTGATAGGCGACGGTGAGCTCCCGGCCGCTGTCCGTGCGCAGCGGGATCCGGTTCTCCTCGAGCAGCCGCTCGATGAACGTCGAGTGGTGGATCACCTCGTACAGGCCGCCGAGCTGCGGGAACTCATTGCCGATCTGATGAAAGCAGTGCGGACAGCTGGTGACGATGGTGCGCACCTGGTAGCGGTCCAGCGTCTCGATGGCGTTCTTGGCCAGCATCTGGTAGAGGTACTCGTTGCCCATGCGGCGGGCCGGATCGCCGTGGCAGGTTTCCTCCTGGCCGAGGATCGCGAAGTCGATGCCGCACGCTTGGAGGATGCGCGCGAACGCGATCGTCGTCTTCTTGGCCCGGTCGTCGAACGACCCCATGCACCCCACCCAGAACAACACTTGGGGCCGGCGGCCCTGCGCGAAGGCCTCCGCCATGGTCGGCACGCCGAGCCCCTCGGCCCACTGCGCGCGGTCGGCCGGGCGGAACGCCCAGGGCGACCCGTTGCGTTCCATGGATTCGAACGCCGGCTGCAACTCCTGGGGAAAGCGCGACTCCGACAGCACGAGGTGGCGCCGCATCTCATTGATGATGTCCAACTGGTCGATGGAGACCGGGCACTCTTGCACACACGCGCGGCAACTCGTGCAGGCCCACAACTCGTCCTCGGTGATGTAATCGTCGAGCAGGTGCCGTCCGGCGGCCGCCACCGGCCCCCGGTCGTCGTCCTCCAGCACGCCAAGCCCGCCCACCGATTCCATGAGCCGCTGACGCGTATTGATCACGATCTTACGGGGGCTCAACAGTTTGCCCGTGATGTTCGCCGGGCATGCCGCCGTGCACCGTCCGCACTCCGTGCACGAGTATCCGTCGAGCAGGTTCTTCCACGTGAGTTGCGCCACGTCCGACGCCCCGAACTGCTCCACGTCGGCCTCGAGATCCATGGCGCGCATCACGCCCTTCTGCCCGGGGCCGCTCGTGTTGGAGAAGAACACATTGAACAGCGATGTGACGACGTGCAGGTGCTTGGAATAGGGCAGGTAGTTGAGGAAGAACAGCACCAGCAGGACGTGCAGCCACCAGTTCACGTGCGACACCGCGCGCGCCGTGGCCGGCGATACGCCCCCGAGCAGCACGGCCAGCGCGCGCGACACGAGCTTCTCGTGTCCCAGGGCCGCTGGATCAGCCACGCCCAGGAACGCGTTCATGGCCAGCAGCGTCACCATCAGCGCGCCGATCATCCCGAGAATGAAGTACGCGTCGCCGTGGTGAGTGTGGTCGCCATCGAGTCGCCGCGGATGCAACACCAACCGGCGGAAGAACGCGAAGCCCACGGCCGCGAGCACGAGCAGGGCGAACGCATCCTGCGAGAACGAATAGACCACATATAAGGCGTGCGGCAGCAGATGCGCGTAGGAGAACCCGGGCACGATCCCCTGGACGATCAACTCCACGGTGCCAGCCGTGAGCACCAGAAAGCCCCAGAAGATCCCGGCGTGCATGGGGCCGGCCACCGGATCGCGGAAGATCTTCTCCTGCGCGATGGCGATGCGGAGCACGTTCCACGCCCGCTGCCACGGATGATCCAGCCGGCCTTCAGGCTTCCCGACGCGCAGGTACCCGACCAGGCGTTGCACGTTGAGCGAGAAGAACCCCGCCGCCAGCACCAGGACGAATACGAAGATCATGCGTTCCGCCGACATGGCCGTCACTCCGACAAGGCGTGGCAACACAAGAGCCCGCGGGGAAGCTAGTCCGCCGCGGGCTCCGAGTACAAGAACGAATCCCGCGCGGTTAGTGCGACTGTTTGGCCGCGCGCACCGCCGCCGTGAACACCGGAACGATCTCCAGCGCGTCGCCCACGATGCCGTAGTCCGCCACTTTGAAGATCGGCGCCTCGGCATCCTTGTTGATCGCCACGATGGTCTTGGACGTGCGCATGCCGGCCAGGTGCTGGATCGCACCAGAAATCCCGACCGCCACATACAGGTCGGGACTCACCAACCGGCCCGTCTGCCCGATCTGGTCGCTGTGCGGACGCCAGCCGTCGTCGGTCACGGCGCGCGTGGCGCCCACCGCGGCGTTGCCGAACGCGTCGGCCAGATCCTCCACCAGCTTGAAGTTCGCAGCCTCTTTGAGCCCGCGCCCGCCGGAGATGATCACCGGCGCCTCCCCCAGATCCAACTTGGCGCCGCTGCCCACCACCACCTCCGTTACCTTGACCCGCGACGCCGCCGGATCGGCGGCCGGCGCGATGGTCTCGGTGCTGAGCGGCTTGGCGTGAGCCGCGGGCGTGACCGCGTTGGGCCGAATGCTCACGACCACCGGCGTGGGAGTGGCCTTCAACGTCGCAATCACCTTGCCGGTGTACGTGGGGTGCGTGACGACAACCGACCCGTCGGACAGTCGGACCGCCAGACAGTCGGACAGCAACGGCGCGTTCAACTTGGCCGACACGCGTGGGGCGAGATCCTTGCCCTGCGCCGACGCGCTGAGAAGAACCACGGCGAACCCCGCCGCCCGCGCCGCAATCGTCGCGCTCATCGACTCGGCGTCGGACCTGCCGTAGGCCGCGTGCTCGCACACCAGCACCTTGTCGGCGCCGTGTTGTGCCAGCGGCTCCGTCTTCCCACCCGTCCCCGGCGGACCGAACACCAGGGCATGCACTTCTCCGCCCCCGGCCGCGTCGGCCAGGGCGCGCGCCGCCGTCACCGCCTCGAGCGCCACCTTGCGCAGTTCCCCGCCGCGCGTTTCCGCCACCGCCAGAATATTGGGCATCAGAGCACCTTCGCTTCGGTCTGGAGAAGCCGGATCAACTCCGGTACCGCATCGGGGCCGGTGCCAATGATGCGGCCCGGCGGACGATCGGCGGGCATTCCCATCTTCTCCACGGTCACCCGCACCTCACCCAGCTGCGCGGGCTTCACGTCGAGCGGCTTCTTCTTGGCCGCCATGATGCCCTTGAGCGACGGATAGCGCGGGCGCGCGATCCCTTCATCAATGGTCACCACCGCCGGAAGCGGAAATTCCAGAAGCTCGGCGGCGCCTTCCAGCTCGCGCCGCGCCACGGCCTTGCCGTCGATGAATTCCAGCTTTGACGCCGCCGTGAGACAGGGCAGCCCGAGCAGTTCGGCCGCCATCGTGCCAGCGCCGCCCGTCATCGCGTCCAGCGAGTGTTTGCCGAACAGGATGAGTTCGTAGCCGCCTTCCTTGAGTTCGGCGGCCAGCGCCTTGGCGATGGCTAGCGAATCGGCCGGCACGCTGTCGGCTTTGAGTTGGATGCCGCGCTCGGCCCCCATGCTCAGCGCCTTGCGGATCGTCTCCTGGACCACGTCGGGACCCAGGCAGATCACGGTCGTCTCGCCGGAGCCCGCCTTCTCGTTGATCTGGAGGGCGACCTCCACCGCGTAGGCGTCGAAGTCACTGATGTCGAACTTGAGCCCGGCCTCGTCGACCGCGGTGCCGCTCGCGGCGATCTTGAAGCGCGACTCCATGTCCGGTACGCGTTTGATGCAGACGGCGATCTTCACAGCCCGTCCTCGTATGTGAAAAGATTCACATACAAGATAGCCGGGCCTCAGGGGGGTTCAAGCGGCAGAATCGGAGGTCGACGTGGCCGCTGACGAGGCAACGGACGCTGGCCGCGAGCGCAGATACACGGCGAACGCGGCTCCCACGACGACCATGGCCGCCGAAAGCAGTTGTCCGGCGCTGAACGGGCCGAGGACGAATCCGAGCTGCGGGTCGGGCTGCCGCGTGAATTCGATGACGAAACGGATCACGCCGTAGCCGATCAGGAAGGCGGCCGACAGCACCCCGGGGCGGTACCAGTGGCGCGCAATCGAGCGCCGTTCGAGCCAGAACAACAGGATCGCGAGGACCACGCCCTCTCCGATGGCCTCATACAGCTCTGACGGATGTCGCGGGATGTGGAGCGGGTCGGTGGGGAAGATCATCCCCCAGGGCAGCTGCGTCGGCCGACCGTACAATTCGGCGTTGAAGAAGTTGCCGAGTCGCCCGAAGAACAACCCCGGGGTCCCGGCAAGCGCCAGCGTATCGGTCACCGTCAGGAACGGGATCGCGCGACGCCTGGCAAAGAGCGCCGTGGCGATGACCATCCCGATCACCGCGCCGTGGAACGAGAGGCCCCCGTGCCAGATGGCGAAGAACTCGAGGGGACGACTGAAGTAATGCCCCGGCTCGTAAACGGCGGCATACATCAGCCGTGCGCCGAGCAGCATACTAATCATCATATAGCTGATGAACGCGTCGATGTCGGCAGGCGAGAGCCGTACGAGGCCGCGGGCCGCCCGTCGCGCGGCGATCTTGGCGCCCACGATATAACCGACAACGTACATGACCGCATACCAGCGAACCGAGAACGGGCCGATGCGGAACAGGTCGGGGCGAATGGGCGGGTAGGGAATCGACATCCGTCTAATTACCCGCGGCCCGCGAAAGGGTGCATGGAGGCGTCAGCGCCGGACATCCCACCCGCGGACGCCCTCCGGGCGCGGACACCCGGTCACTTGAACGCGTTCAACCCCGTGACCGCCTGCCCCAGGATCAACGAATGGACGTCGTGCGTCCCCTCGTAGGTGTACACGCTCTCCAGGTTCGCCATGTGCCGCATCGACGCGTACTCGGCCAGAATGCCGTTGGCGCCGAGCAGCCGGCGCGCTTCGCGCGCGACATCGGTGGCCATGCTCACGTTGTTGCGCTTGGCCAGCGACACCTGCTGCGGCGTGTAGGTGCCGGCGTCCTTGAGCCGGCCGAGGTGGAGCGACACCAACTGCGCCTTCACGATCTCGGTGAGCATGTCGGCCAGCCGCTGCTGCTGAATCTGGAACCCGGCGATCGGGCGGTCGAACATCACGCGGTTCTTGGCGTAGGCGAGCGCCTCTTCGTAACAGGCCATGGCGGCGCCCACCGCGCCCCACGAGATGCCGTAACGCGCCTGGGTGAGGCACATGAGCGGACTCTTCAGTCCGCCCGAGCCAGGGAGGATGGCGTCCGCCGGAAGCTGTACGTCCTGGAACACGAGTTCGCTCGTGTCGCTCGCCCGGAGCGAGAGCTTGCCCTTCTGATCCTTGGCCGTGAACCCCGTGGTGCCCTTGGGCACGATGAATCCCCGGATCGAACGGTCGCTCTTGTCGCCGTTGGTCTTGGCCCATACCACGGCGATGTGCGAGGTGGAGCCGTTGGTGATCCACATCTTGGCCCCGTTCAGCACCCAGGTGCCATCCTTCTCCTGGCGCGCCATGGTGATCATGCCGCTCGGGTTCGAGCCATAGTCGGGTTCGGTGAGCCCGAAACAGCCGATGATCTCCCCCGCGGCCATCTTCGGCAGATACCGGCGCTTCTGCTCCTCGCTGCCGAACGCGAAGATCGGATACATGGCCAGCGCGCCCTGCACCGACGCGAACGACCGCACGCCCGAATCACCACGCTCCAACTCCTGCATGATGAGCCCGTAGGCGACGTTGTTGAGTCCGGCGCACCCGTACTCCTCGGGGAGGTTGGCCCCGAACACGCCCAACTCGCCCATCTCGGGCACCAGACCGAGCGGGAAATGGCCGTCGATGTAGTGTTGCCCGATGATCGGCAGCACCCGCTCATCCACGAACCGGCGCACGCTGTCACGCACCGCGCGCTCCTCTTCGGAGAGCGCGCTATCGATGTCGAAGAAGTCGGTCGTCATGTCCGGAAATCTAGCGCGGCGCGGGGGCCGCCGTCCGCGCCCCTGAGTCGCCGCGCAGCACCGCCCCGAGGGTGGCTCCTCCCCAGGCCAGCGCCAACGGAAACACGAACTCAACAGCGACCAGCCCCCACAGCGGCACCTCCATCACCTTCGCGAGTGTCCGCGCGAACGGGATGGTGGGGGCACCCCCCGCGATCGGCGCCGCGAGCAGTACGGCCCAGCCGATCGCCGCCGCCAGCGCGGCGCGGACCGCGACGCGCGGCATACCCGGATTCATCGCACCCCAGATCACCCCAACCACTGCCACCGCCCACCACCCGAAGGCATACGTGCCCAGCGCGAACGCCGCGGCTACGAGCGCCAGTCTCACCAATCCGCGTATCATCGCGGCCTCCCCGGCGTGAGAGTGAGCGTGGCGGTGGTGCGGTTGGCACCCAGGCTTGCCGCGTCCTTGGGCACCAGAGCAGGACTCAATCGGCCTGCCAACCACTGGGGAATGCGATTGTCGTATAGCGGGCTTGCCGGGTTCCCGCTCTGGCCGCCGGGATACGTGTCCCACGCCTTCACCTCGGGACCCAGGTCGACCACCATCCGCCAGCTCGGCCCATACCCCCCGTTTCCCGGCGCCGGATTGAGCGTGCCACGTCCCCCGTCCATGATCAGTCCGCTCACCGAGAACGGCTTGATGCGGAGCACATGGTTGATGCTCACCTTGGCCGTGCTGTCCCACCGCCAGCGCGCGCTGCCCGGCGGGCCGAGCCGGGTCACCAACGTGTCGTACGCCGCGCCGAGCGCGCGCACGAGCACCATGTCACGGGTCTCGGTGACCTGAGGGGTGGTCTTCTGATCCCACCAGAGGCTGTACGGCTGCTGCAGCAGTTCGAACATGATGTCGTCGCTCGGCGTCGCTACGCGGCGCCCCGTGGAATCGTCGAGTTCGTCCCACGTGTAGTCGCGCAGGTTCCGCATAGCCTGCTCGAACAGCACGGCCCCGTCGTTGTCGCGGGTGTAGCGACCGTCCCATTTCTTGAGGACCATCGCGGCCGCTACGATCGACGGCCGGGGTACCGCGCCAGCCACCGCACGGAGGAAGAACGGCAGGAACAGCTGAACGCGCACGCTGAGTGGACTCATCTGGAAACGCCGCATGTCGTCCACCGTCACGCTCGAGTCCGCCCGCAGGAGCTGGTCGATGTCCAGCGCCCGCCACGGGTCCCACGCCCGATCGTCGCCGAGGTACGCGAACGCCTGCTTGGGATCCTCGGGCTGCTGGTTGGCCGAGGCCAAAAAGCCCTGCTTGGGATTGAACGCCTGGGGGTACTTGTCCACGGGCCAGTAGCCCGTCCAGTCGCTGGCGCTCGTCGAGCCGTCGAAGATGTCCAGTCCCGTGTGACCCTTGGGGCGGATCGGGAAATGCCCCGTGGAACGGATGGCGATCGTGCCCTGGCGGTCGGCGGCGAGCACGTTCTGCGCCGGCACGAAGAACCCCAACGCCATGTCGTCCAGCAACTCTTTGGCCGACGTGGCGTGCGCCGCAGCATAGAACGCGCTGATCTCGTGCGACGGCTCCAGCAGCGTCCACCGCATGGACACCCACGCGCCGAACCGATGCATCAACGGACCGCGGCTCGTGTACCGCACGGTATCGGTGGCCAGCGTCTCGCCGTGCTTGCCGCGGTATACCTCGACGCGCTCCTCGAGCGGCTTCCATACGCCGTCCACCTCATACTTCGTGGGGTGAAGGGAGTCGTCCACCGTCTCGCGGTAGAAGTCGAGCACGTCGGCGCCCGTATTCGTGAACCCCCACGCCACGTCGCGATTGAACCCCAGCACGATGCCTGGGGCCCCGGGAATGGTCACGCCGTACACGTCGAGCTTGCCCGGTACGACCAGCTGAGTCTCGTACCAGATGCTCGGCAGCGTGAGGTCGAGGTGGGGGTCGTTGGCCAGCAGCGCGTGCCCGTCGGCACTGCGCGACGGAGCCACCGCCCAGTTGTTGCTCGCGAAGTGGCGCTGATCGGCGTCCGGCGTGGCCCCGGGCGGCTCGAGACTGCGCATCAATGCGGCCACGCGTGCCACCGCCGTGTCCGGACGCCCCGGCACCGGGATCTGTGCGAACTCGAACTCAGGTCCGCGCGCGCCGGTGGGCTGGAGCGGCTCCTGGATGGGCGAGTTGACGGGGAACAGGGCGGCGGCCGCGGCGTCGCCGACCTTGGCCGCCGCCGCGAGCCGTGCCGCCTCGTCAGGGATGTACGACAACGTCCATCCCATGCGGTTGAACAGGTGGATCGAATTGATCGGCTTCCAACGGTCGGGGCGAACGCCCAACAGCCGGTATTCCACCGGTACCTGCGAAGGCCGCATGCCGTCGATGTAGGCGTTCACGCCATCCGAGAACGCTTCCATGACGTGCCACGCCATCGACGTCGTGTCGATTCCGGCGAGTTTCTGCTCGGCGGCGCGGGGCATCCCGAGGTCTCGCGTCTCGCGGTCGAGTGACAGGGCCGCGGCGCCCACCCATTCCGTGAGGCGCCCCGACGCGGCGTGGGTCTGCAGGTCGAGTTGGAACAGTCGGTCGCGCGCCACGACGTAGCCCAGAGCGCGGTACGCGTCAGGTTCGGACGTGGCGAAGATGTGCGGCACGCCGCGATCATCGTACCGTACGTCCACCGCGCCCTGAAGGCCGGGAATCGTAGCGGCGGCCGTCCGGGGGAGGGTTGCATGCGAGGCGGCACCCCAGGCGCCGTTCACGGGGTCGAGCAGTTGCCCGAGCGGCGGGACTGGGCCGGCACCCCGGGCACCGAGCCACAGTGCCCCGCCGAACACCACGGCACCCGCCAGCGCGCGAACGATGCGTAGAATCATGCGGTTTAACCTACCGACGAACCCCCGGAATCAGCCAGCCAGCCGCCGCGGGGGCCGCGGCTGATCCACCACCCGCTTGGCCGCTGGTGTCGCGCCCACTTCGCGCGCCTTGCGGCGAAAGGTGGCGCGGTGGTCCACGCGCAGCCCCGATTCGTCCTGCCACTGGTGCACCATCTCGTGCAGCAGGGTGTCCACCGCATCGTCCCAACCATCCCGCTGGATGTGGCGCCGGCTGACGACGATCTCGACGGTCGTGTGCTCGCCGGCCGGCACGTAATGGCCGAGCCGAGAACGCATGCGCCGCGATACACGCACCGGGACGGCGCGGAGCGTGCCGTCGAACCGTTCGGCGTTGAGGCGCACGTGCAGCGCCTGCAGGCGTGCTACCAGCGCCTCGTCGTCGGGGTGCGTTCGCTCCGGCGGCCGCGGCTGCACGTGGGCCACCGCCGCCGCTGCGATGATCGCGCGTCGGGCGTCCCGACGCTCGGCCCGGGTGCGGCCCTGCATGAACACGACGATGGCCCGCAGCACCGGCTCGGGCGCGTCGAGGTAGCCCTCGTGCACGCGGATCTCGCCACCGCCCACGCTCACCATGACCGTGCGGTTCCGGGTGAGCGTGCAGCGGTCGATCCGGCGGAGGCCCAGCGTGCGCAGTCGGGCCAGCATCTCCTCGGCGGTTCGTGGCGCACCGGCCAAGGCCAGTTCGAGTTGCGCCGGGTCGGCGCCGCGGCGCAGCAGACGCATCAACGAGCGAAGCGTTGCGACGGTCCCGGCTGGAAGCCGCGGGCGGCGTCCGACCAGATCAGGGTGTCCACCACGATCGCGTCAGCGGTGGCCGTGATGCTGTTCACCGAGGACGGCCGGCCGCCGCGCGAGCGGGCAGAGACCGTGCCTGCCGTGGAGATCACGGTGCCCTTGGCAGTGTGCTCTACGAAGTGCACGGCTTCCTGATGATCGTGGCCGCACAGCACGAGGTCCACGCCCAGGGAGGCGAATTCGGTGAGCAGGCGGCGCGAGTGCTTGAGCCCGTAGCGCCCCGATAGTTCGCCCTTCATCGGGTTGTGGTGCATCACCACCACCCGCAGGGCGTCCGGCGGCGCATCCGCGAAGGTCGCGTGCAGCCGGTCGAGCTGGACGCGGTCCAGATGGCCGATGATCGAGATGTCGCGCGGGTTCCAGGTGAGCGTGCTCCACCGCACACCATGCGCGGTGTTGATGCCGGCGACCACGGCGCCGGGCAAGCGCAGCACCGGCTCCGCGTCGTCGTCGATATAGCGACGGTACTTGGCAAGGAGGGCCATATCGTCGCCCAGCCCGAGCGGCGCGAACCACCAGGCCACATCGTGATTGCCCGGCACCACGATCACCCGGCTCACCCGTTCGGCCCGCTGGATGAACACTCGCGCGCGTTGGAACTCGCCGGCCCGCGCGCGCTGCGACAGATCGCCCGAGATGGCGACCACGTCGTACCGCTGTTCCTGGATCAGCGCTTCGAGCGCCTCGTACTGCGCCGGCACCGCGGGGTGGCCGAAGTGCAGGTCGGAGCAGTGGAAGAGCGTCAGCCGGGTCACAGTCTGGCGATGATCGCGTCGGTGAATTCGTCGGTGCTGGCCGTGCCGCCCAGATCGCGCGTCACGCGCTTCCTCTCGCGGATCGTCTCCTCGAGGGCGGTGCGCACGACCAGGCCGCGTTCGCCGTCTCCGACGTGTTCGAGCAACATGCAGGCGGCGAGGATCACCGACGCCGGGTTGGCGATGCCCTTGCCCGCGATGTCGGGCGCCGTGCCGTGCACGGCCTCGAAGATCGCGCCCTGAAGGCCGATGTTGGCGCCCGGCGCCAGCCCCAGCCCGCCCACGAGCCCGGAGATCTCGTCGGACAGGATGTCGCCGAACAGATTCGTGGTCACGATCACGTCGTACGTCTCGGGTCGCATGACGAGGTTCATCGCCATCGCGTCCACGATCACATCGTCGCACTGGATGTGGTCGTACTCGTGCGCGATCTGGCGGCCCACGTCGAGGAACAGCCCGGACGTGTACTTGAGGATGTTGGCCTTGTGGACGAGCGTCACCTTCCGGCGCTTGTGCGTCATCGCGTACTCGAACGCGTAACGCACGATCCGTTCGCAGCCCGAGCGGGTGATGATGGCCGTGGACTCGGCCACCGCCTTCGGGTCGTCTCCCACCTTGACGTAGTGCTCCACGCCCACGTACAACCCTTCGGTGTTCTCACGAATCAGCACGAGGTCGATGTTGTCGAACCGGCCACCGTGGACGATCGAGTACGCCGGCCGCACGTTGGCGAACAGGTCGAACGTCTTGCGCAACGCGACGTTGATGGAGCGAAATCCCTCCCCGACAGGTGTCTCGAGGGGACCCTTGAGCGCCAGCCGCGTGCGCTTGATCGAGTCGAGCGTGGCGTCGGGAAGCGGATCGTTGTACCTGGCCACGGCGGCCATGCCGGCCACTTGTGGGTCCCAGTCGATGTCGGCGCCGGCGGCTTCGAGAATCCGCACCGTGGCGCTCGTGATCGACGGCCCGATGCCGTCGCCCGGAATCAGCGTGACCGGAATGCCCATTAGTGACTTGTTATCTTGATCACGCCGGCTACGGCGAAATGACGAGATCGGCGAAATGCGACGCCAGGCTGGCCAGGACCGCCGGCCCGAAGGTCGCCGCCGGATCGCTCTGGACCTCGTGGATCCACATGAACTCGGTGGTCCGCGCGTCCACCAGCACGAGCCGGAGCACGGCCCGTTCCATCGTTCCGTCCGCCATCTTCTCGAACCGCAGGTCCACCGGCAACATCACGTACCGGGCCCCGTCCTGCATTGCGATCATGGTCCGCAGTTGGCTGGCCAGCGGATCACCGTAGAAGTGCCCGACTTCGATGCGCGCGCCCACCAGCGGGGTCTCGGCCAGCAGGTACGGGTTGGCGGCGTACGTGGAGTTGAGCCGGTAGGATTTCTCGAGGTCAGGAGCGAAGAACCAGGTGCCGCCGAGGCCCCGCGCGTCGAAGTCGGCCACGATCGCCGAATCGAGTTGGCGCAGCATGGCCCGCGGCTCCGCAATTCCCGCTGCCCAGCCCAGCGGATCACCGTGGGCCATGGCGAACACAGGCGCCACGATGATGCGTTGCGCGGCCAGGTTGGCCAGCGGCCGCACCACCGGCGCCGGAGACGCTGGCGGCTGCTGCGCGTGCGAAACCGGCGTGGCACAGGCCACGACGGCGAGCGCGGCGACGATACTCGATACGCGGACGCGAGGCATGGAGGAAAGTTAATCCATTCGCGGGCCCACCGCCTCATCGGCCACCCTCTTCCCCCCGTACGCCCGCCATCCCATTTTGGCCCCGGCCTCATCCCCCGGAGTCATTCCGTCATGTCGAAGCTGCTGCGCATTATCCTCTGGATAGTGGTCGCCGTGCTCGGCGCCGGTTCGCTCGCCTGGGTCGCGTTGGCCCACGGCGAGTCGATCAATGCCGCCTGGCTGCTCACCGCCGCCGTATGCACGTACCTGGTGGCGTTCCGGTTCTATGGCCGCTTCATCGCCAGCAAGGTGTTCGCGCTCGACGCCAATCGACGCACACCGGCAGAGCGGCTCGACGACGGGCGCGATTACGTGCCCACCAACAAGTGGATCGTGTTCGGACATCACTTTGCGGCCATCGCCGGCCCCGGGCCACTCGTCGGGCCCACACTCGCCGCCCAGTTCGGCTACCTCCCCGGCGCTATCTGGATCATCGTCGGCGCCGTGCTGGGCGGCGCTGTGCAGGACTTCGTCATCCTCTGCGCGTCGGTGCGCCGAGATGGCAAGACGCTCGGACAGATGGCCAAGGAGGAGATCGGACCGGTGGCCGGCTACACGGCCCTGGTCGCGGTGCTGGGCATCATGATCGTGCTGATCGCCGTGCTCGGCCTCGTCGTGGTCAACGCCCTCAAAGCGAGCCCCTGGGGCACGATCACCATCGGGCTCACCGTCCCCATCGCCTTGCTCATGGGCGTGTACCTGCGCTGGATTCGGCCCGGCCGCGTCCTCGAAGCCAGTGCCATCGGACTCACGCTCCTCGTCGTGGCGCTGTACGCGGGCCGCTGGGTGGCCGAGGATCCGGCCCTGGCGGCCACGTTCACGCTGAGCGGCACGACGCTGGCCGTGATCGTGATGGGGTACGGATTCGCGGCGTCCGTGCTCCCGGTCTGGCTGTTGCTCGCACCCCGCGACTACCTCTCGGCGTTCGTGAAGATCGGGGTGGTGCTCACGCTGGGTATCGGTATTCTCGTCGTGCTCCCGCCACTGCACATGCCGGCGCTCACGCGATTCACCGACGGCACGGGCCCCATCTTCGCCGGCAAAGTGTTCCCGTTCGCGTTCATCACGATCGCCTGCGGCGCCATCTCGGGGTTCCATGCGCTCATCGCGTCAGGGACCACACCCAAGCTGCTGCAGCGCGAGACCGACGCTCCGCTCATCGGCTACGGAGGCATGCTGATGGAGTCGTTCGTGGCGATCATGGCGTTGATCGCCGCCTGCGCACTCAGCCCAGGGGTGTTCTTCGCGATCAACGCTCCGGCCAGCGCGCTCGGCACCACCGTCCAGAGTGCCTCGGCGGCCGTGGCTCAGTGGGGATTCACCGTGTCACCCGCCGAGCTGACGCAGCTCGCCAAGAGTGTGGGAGAGACGACGCTGCTGTCGCGCACCGGGGGCGCGCCCAGCCTGGCCGTGGGCATGGCGCAGCTCTTCTCAGGGGCATTGAGTGGGGGCGGCGCGATGGCGCTCTGGTACCACTTTGCCATCATGTTCGAGGCCCTGTTCATCCTCACCACCCTCGACGCCGGCACGCGGGTGGGCCGGTTCATGTTGCAGGATCTCGGACGTCACGTCTGGGAACCGTTCGGCCGCGTGTCCTGGTATCCCGCGGTGCTCCTCTCGAGCGCCATCTTCGTCGCGTTGTGGGGCCACTTTCTGTACCAGGGCGTTATCGACCCGCTGGGCGGCATCAATTCGCTCTGGCCGCTGTTCGGCATCTCCAATCAACTGCTGGCTGCGGTAGCGCTGTGCGTGGGCACGACCGTGATCATCAAGATGGGCAAGGCGCGCTACGCTTGGGTGACCCTCCTGCCGCTCGCCTGGCTGGTGGTCGTGACCATGGCGGCGGGGTGGGAAAAGATGTTCTCGCCCGACCCGCACCTGGGGTTCATCGCTCACGCCTGGTCGCTGGGTGCCGCGATCGACGCCGGGGCACTCCCCGCCGGCGTCGCCACCGCCGCGGCCGGGCACCGCATGATGTTCAACGATTATCTGGATGCTGCCGTCGCCGCCTTCTTCATGGTGTCGGTGGTGGTCATCCTCGCCGACTCGATGCGCAGTTGGTACGGCGTGATCAGCGGGCGCGTGCCCGCCGTGTCTTCGGAAGTCCCGGCCGAACCGGCGACGACTGGCGGCTGACCGCGCCACCAGAGACGAAGCCCGACCCACGCTCGCCATGGGCGCCGTTCGCTGATTCACACAGACCACCGATATCCGGCCCGGTGTCACCGTCTCGACCCATCGCGAGCTCGGCGACACGGCCCGAATCGTCACCGTCGCGTACGACGACACGCTTGCCTTTCACCGTTTGTCGCCCATCTTCGACCTGTTCGAGCACACCATCCGCACGGCGAAACAACTCGCCGGACGCGGGGCTCGGCAACACACGAGGAACACATGCGATCTTGGTCCCGACTGCGCACCAATATCCGGGCCATCGGAACGGTCACCCGCCGCGTCATCGGCGTGCCCGACTACGAGCGCTATCTGGCCCACCTCCGCCAATGCCATCCCGGCGAGCGGCCGGTATCGCGAAAGGAATTCTCGCGGCAGCGGCTCGAGGAGAAGTATTCCAGACCCGGAGCGCGGTGTTGTTGAACGGCCAATGGATGTGATCAACCCTCGGGGGTCAGATCCCTTCTCCGCCAACCTCCTCCCACCACCGTCATCCCCACCGCCGCGACCATCGCCAGACTCGCCCCCAGCGTGAACGCCGCCGCCGGACTCACCCGGTCCCAGATCACGCCGAAGATCAGCGACGCAGGCAGCGCCCCGATTCCCACCGCGAGGTTGAACCACCCGAATGCCGTGCCTCGCCGCGCCGCCGGCACGAGGTCCGACACCAGGGCCCGTTCGGCGCCCTCCGTGAATCCGAAATAGATGCCGTACACGGCGAACAGCACCCACGCGTGCCATTGCCGAGAGGCGTGGGCGAAAGCCAGGTACACCGCGGCGTAGAACAGCCATCCGATCACGAGCGTCGGACGGCGGCCCATCCGGTCGCTCAGCGCCCCGCCGGGCGTGTTGGTGAGCGATTTGACGGCGTTCAACAGCGCCCAGATGATCGGCGTGAGGGCTAGGGGTACGCCCAACTGCTTGGCCCGCAGCAGCAGGAATGCGTCGGTCGAGTTGCCCAACGTGAACACGAAGATCACTGCCATGAACGCCCAGAAGCGCCCACCCATGCGTTGCGAAAGGTCGAGGGGCGCCCCCGTCCCGGACCGCGTCGGGTTCCTGGGCACCTCCCGCACTCCCCACATCAGCGTCGCTATGGCAAACACGCCCGGCACGAGTGCAAGCCAGAACACGTGCCGCAGCGTCAACCCTTCCCATTGCAGCAGAAGAAAGGCAATCACGGGCCCGGCCACCGCGCCCGCATTGTCCCACGCCCGCTGGAACCCGAACGCGCGGCCGCGAATACTCACATCCACGGAGTCGGCAATGAGTGCGTCGCGCGGCGAAGTGCGCAGCCCCTTTCCCACACGATCGGTGACGCGGATGGCGAGCACCTGCCCGGCCGTTTGCGCCACGGCGACCAGCGGCCGCGTCATCGACGCCAGGAGGTAGCCCGCGAGGACCAACGGCTTGCGCTGACGGGCGCGGTCGGACCACCACCCGCTGGCCAGCTTGAGTAGCGCCGACACCGACTCGGCGGTTCCCTCGATGGCCCCCACGAACGCCGCGCTCGCGCCCAACGTGACCGTGAGGAACACCGGCAGGAGCGGGTAGATCATCTCGCTCGACATATCGGTGAAGAAGCTCACCAGACCGAGCGCGACCACATTGCGTGCCAGACGCGGAGGGCTGGCGGACGAGGTCGGTGGGGTGCGCGGCGCGTGCGGCGGGCTCATGGGCGTGCGATGAATCTACCACTTGCCAAACGGCAACGAACCTCCGCTGTATTGGAGCAGCATGCACCTGTCTTCCCGACGACACGCCGACGCCTTCGCGGCGCTCGCTCCCGCGCGCGCTCATCTTGCCGCGCGCGACGAGGACGTGCTGCGCGTCCAGATCGCCGTGGCCCAAGTCGCGGCGCCCACCGGCGACGAGGGGGAACGGGCCGCATGGGTGCGAGACCGGTTTGCCGCGCTCGGCCTGGCTGGTGTGCGCATCGACGACGCCGGAAACGTCATCGGGCGCCGGCCGGGCCGCCGACCCGACGACCCGGTCGTCGTCTGTGCACATCTCGACACGGTCTTTCCGCGTGGCACGCTGCTCACGGTGCGCCGTGACGGCCGCCGATTTTCCGGGCCCGGCATCACCGACAACGGACGCGGCCTGGCCGTGATGCTCGCTCTGGCCGAGTCGATCGACGGGCGCGGTGTCCCCCTGGACCGGCCGGTGGAATTCGTGGGCACCACCGGCGAGGAGGGCAATGGCGATCTGCGCGGTGTGAAACGCTACTTCGCCCGCCTCGCCGACCGGCCGGCCGGCATGATCGCCATCGACGGTGCTGGCGACGAACGCATCATCCACCGCGCCCTCGGAAGTCGGCGCTATCGCGTCACCTTCAGTGGTCCGGGCGGACACAGTTGGGCGGCGTTCGGCGCACCCAACGCGATTCACGCCGCGGCGGCGGCCACCGCGCGGCTGGCCGCCGTACCGCTCTCGACCATGCCACGGACCACGCTCAGCGTAGGGCGCATCGGTGGCGGGATTTCCGTGAACGCGATTCCCGACCACGCCTGGATCGAGCTCGACGTGCGATCGGCCGGTCCACGTATGCTCGACCGCCTCGAAGCGGAGGTGCACCGCGCCGTGGGAGCGGCGGCCGCCGAGGAGAACGCGCGCCGCTCGGAGAACACCGCCCCGCTCACCGCGACCGTCACGCGCATCGGAGACCGGCCCGGCGGTGAGACCGCGGCCGACCACCCACTGGTCGCGGCCGCCCAGGCAATCACGCAGTTGGCCGGCTGCGACCCGGAGTTGGCGATCGCATCCACGGACGCCAACGTGCCGATCGGACTCGGGATTCCCGCAATCGCGATCGGCGGCGGCGGGCGCGGCGGCGGCGCGCATTCCGCGGCCGAGTGGTTCGAGAACGTGAACGGCACGCGCGGTGTGTCGCGCGCGCTGGCCATCGTGCTCGCCGCGTCGCACGCGGCCGGCTGACTACCCGCCCGTCGAGTTCGGCTCGAGGCGCTCGAACGTCCGGCCGAGCCACTGCAGGACACCCTGAAGTTCGAACGCCAGCGCCGCGCTCCCGGTCACCATCGTCCCGGCCACGGCGAGCGGACCGTTGAGTTTCAGCGTACCGATCGCCACGATCGCCATTGCCACCGGCACGAGCAGGAGTAACGCGAGCAGCACGAGATAGAAACCCATGATGAGGATCATCTGCCCCATCATCTCCACGCCACCCGGGACGACCGTCCCCAACCGGGCCCACCCCGGAAAGAGAATCGGCATTCCGTTCTGGATCGTCACGCTGCCCGCATTGAACGCCAGCAACACGGGCAATGCCCCGACCGCGATCGCGAGCTGCATACCTGGCGGCGCCCATTGCAGCCCACCCGCCTGTGCCACCAGCGCGGCGGCGCCCAACGCCACCGCCTGCACCACGGCCAACGGCACCGACACGCTCAACACCTCGGCGGCGACGACGGTCGTTCCGCTGAACGGAAGCGTCTTCAGTTCCGCGAGATGCTGGAGGTCCTGCCGCAGATCGCCGCGCAGCATCAGCGGGCCCATCAGCACCATCACCGCCGCGAACGCGAACAGCGCACTCACGATTCCACTCAGCGCTCCCAGTTTGGATCCGCTTACGAACCCGATGACGAGGGCCATCAGCACCGGGGCGATGAGCTGCCGCTGCTGCGATGTACGCCGCAGGCAGGCGATGTTCTTCCACACGATCGCCACCGCCGGATGCCCGGTGGGGGCCAGCGGAATGCCCGTGGTGCCGCGCGCACGAGCCGGTTGGCGGGGCGCAACCCCGCCGGCGCTCCCGCCAGACAGGGCGGCCCGGCGTCCGCGCATCGCCGCGAGCTTTTGTGCGCGCTGCGCGGTGGCCGCCAGCGCCGCTTCCTCGAACGCCGTATCCGTGCGCAGCACCCACCAGACGTGCACGAGCAGCATGAACACGGCGGCGGGCACCGCGGCCAGCCAGGCCGATGTGGACATGGCGAACACGGGACCGATCACGGCGGCGAACGGCCAGAGCACGTAGCGGGCCGGTGCCTGTGACACCGTGGCGCTGAGCACCGCCACGCGCCCGCTCAGATCGGCCGCCTCGCGCAACGGCCCGATGCTCGGCACGAGACTCGCGGCCACCCCCACCACCACGACCGTGAACGCGGCCAGCGACAGCACGTGGCGCCGCACGCCCTGCCGGCCGTGCTCCGCCCACGACGTGCGCACCAGTGACGACCCCAGCCGGTGCAGATAGATGGTGCAGAACAGGATCCAGAAGCCGATGCCCCGCGCCCACGCCGGGAGGCCACCCTGCCCCGCATTCACCAGGAGCACCCAGATCAGCGTGTTGAACAGCAGCGGTACCTGTCCACGCACGAGCTTGTACCCCACGAGCTGGCGCCGCGACACGGGCGCCGGGAACAGCATCGACGCCTCGGCCTGGGTGAACGCGAGCGCCGTGCTGTCACCACCGAATAGCCACATGGACACCGCGCCCAGCACCAGTCCACCGAGTACGAGCAGATGGCCGCCGTCGCCGAGCAATGGGAATGACTGGGCCTTGGCGCTTCGCGGATTGCGCCAGAAGATGAAGTAGAAGTACGCCACCCCGATGATGATGGCGAGCGCGTAACGCGGGTTCTTCGACTGTCGGATCCGGTGGACGATCCGGTTGCGAAAACTCGTCCAGGTGAGATAGAAGAAGGCGCCGGTGACCATGGCTCAGTCCGCGGCGGTCCGTTCGGTCCCGCCGCCGGTGAGCATCAGGAACACCTCTTCGAGCGTGTGCCCGGCGAGTCCGGGGCGCGCGGCCACGATCTCGGCCAGCGTTCCGTACGCCACGGCGCGCCCCTTCGCGATCACGAGCAGCTTGGTGCAGAGCTCCTCGACCAGGTGCAACAGGTGGGAGCTGAGCACGACGGCGGCGCCTTCGCGCGCCCGCGCGGCAATCGTGTTCTTCATGCGACGCATGCCGGCGGGGTCGAGCCCGGTGAGCGGCTCGTCGAGTATCAACCCCGTGGGATTGTGGAGCAATCCGCAGGCGATGGCGAGCTTCTGCCGCATGCCGCGTGACAATTCGCCGGGCAGCACGTTCGCCTTGTCGGCCAGTTCCAGTTCGCGTAACAGCGCCGGCGCCCGCGCCTCGGCATCGGCCACGCCATACACGCGAGCGATGAACGTGAGGTGCTCGGCCACGGTGAGATACTCGAACAGATATGGCTCGTCGGGAATGAAGGCCAGCGCCCGCTTGGCCTCCACCGGATCGCGCGCCATGTCGTGGCCGGCTATCGACACCGCGCCCGTGGAGGGGGCGATGATCCCCACCAGACAACGCAACGTCGTGGTCTTCCCCGCGCCGTTGGGGCCCACCAGACCGAGCACTTCGCCGGGCTCGACGTCGAAGCTGAGCCCGGACACGGCGGTGAAATCGCCGTAGAGCTTCGTGAGTTCGTGAACAGTTATCATCGGTGCGGGGTTGCGGGGAATGCCCACCACAATAGCCTCGGCGCCGCGACGGCGCGACTGGTCGGGCTACTCCGCGCGGAGCTCCGAGTGGTCGCCCACCGTGGCCTGCCCCGAGAATCCTTCGACCACGGCGCCGTCCCCGATCATCGAATCGTGGATCGTGCTGCGCACGATGCGCGCGTCCGTGCCCACGATCGTGTTGCGGAGCGCCGAGCCCTCGACCGTCGTCCCGGCGCCGATCGACACGTTCGGCCCGATCGTCGCGTTGCGCAGCGTGACCCCATCTTCCACGTACACCGGCTCCACGAACGCGACGTCGGCACCCGCCTTCGGGTGCCGCGCCATGCCACGCTTTTCCAGGATCGTGCGGTTCGTCTCGAGCAACGTGTCGAGCTTGCCCGCGTCGTACCACCCCTCGACGTCGACCACGCGGATCTTCGCCCCGTGGTCGATCATGTACTGGAAGGCGTCGGTCAGGTAGTACTCCCCCTTGTTCTTCGGCGCCTTGAGGACGCGGTCGATCCCCTCGTACAGCAGCCTCCAATCGCGGACGTAGTAGAGCCCGATGTTGGCGCGCTTCGAGATCGGGGTCGAGGGCTTCTCCACGATCTTCGTCATATTGCCGTCGGCGTCGGTCACCACCACGCCGAACCGCTGGTAGTCCTCGACCTCTTTCGTCCAGATGATCCCATCGGCGTCGATCGTGTGGATCACCGACAGATCGGCGTCGAAGATGGTGTCCACGAACACGATCAGCACCGGCTGGTCCACGTACGGCGCGGCCAGCGCCACGGCGCCGGCCGTGCCATCCTGCACCGCTTGCTCGATGAAGACCGAGTCGAACGGATACTTACCGCGCGCGTACGCCTCGACCTTGTCCTTGAGGTGCCCCGTGATGTAGATGACCTGCTCCACCCCGCCCAGCCGCTGCAGATCGTCCATCAGGTAGTCGATCACCGGTTTGCCCGCGATCTTGAGCATGGGCTTCGGGGTGACGTGCGTGTGCGGACGGAGCCGCGTTCCCTTGCCCGCCAGTGGGATGATCACTTTCATGGTGCGCTGGTCCCCTCGCGTCCGTAGCGGTCCTGCAGCCGGACGACGTCATCGAGATTCGCCGTGGAGGCTTCGAGAATGTCGCAATCGGTCACCGCTTCCATCTGGTGCACGGTGAACGGTGTGATGCGATAGGCCTCGCCAAGTTGGAGCTTCACGTCCACCGGCTTGGCGCCGGCCACCAACGCACCGGCCACCGCCGGCAGGTCCCACACCCGATAGATCAACTCACCCGAGAGTAGATAGACGGTCTCGTCCTTGACCTCGTGATACTGCACGGATAGCGCGTGACCCGCTCTGATGTGCAGAATCTTTCCGACGTAACGGTCGGAGTGGGCCCAGATCGTTTCATGCCCCCACGGTTTGGGCACGTGGGTGACGGGAGCGCGGCCGGACATACGAGTTCGGGGTGAAGGACGCCGTAATATGGCACGGGACCGCCCTCGCCGCTCGCCTGCCGCCGTGGCAGCGGCTGCTTCCGGTGGTCAGCGTGCGTTCGCCCACCCGCACCAGACGCACCAGTGGCGTTGCACGACAAGGACACGCCTGGTGGTGCGCCCACCAACGGGCCGCGGACCGCCCGGCATCGATCGGCGCCCATCGCACCTCCGGCCCCGGACGGTGTATCTTTCTTCATTCGAGTTCCCCCCGGCCCGCTGGCGGCCGGGCCCTGACGAGACTTTCCGGTACGGAAGGAACGACCCGTGCGCGACACAGCACATAGCAAGCCGACGACGCGACCCCGCTGGCGGCGGATCGCAAAGCGAACGGGCATTTCTGCGCTGGTGGCAGTTCTCGCCTTGGGCGCCTACTTGGGCTCCCTCCAGCTCACCGGAAACATCCACACCGTGCAGGCGGGCGAGGTCTATCGCTCCGCTCAACTCGACAGCAGCCAGTTCTCGCGGGTCATCCGGACGGACGGCATCAAGTCGATTCTCAACCTCCGGGGCCCGCACCCCCAATCGGGGTGGTACGAGACCGAGGTTGCCGTCGCTGGCCGCCTCGATGTCGCTCATTATGATTATGGTATATCCGCCGAGCGTCCCGTGACGCCCGAGCAGATCGCCGATCTCCTGAAGATTCTCCGCACGGCCCCGAAGCCCATCCTCGTCCACTGCCAGGGCGGCGCGGACCGGTCGGGACTGGTCTCGGCGCTCTACGAACTCGTCATCGAAGGCGTGAGCCCCGCGCAGGCCGCGGCGCAACTCTCCCTACGCTACGGCCACTTTCCCTACCTCGGCAGCAAGACCAACGCGATGGACCACACCTTCTGGGACTACGTGGATCAGCATCAGACCGTCGGGGTTGTTCGCTGACCCTTGGTCTCTGATCGCTCAGGACTCGTCTCGCCCGTCATCCAGCGCGACGGCCTACGCGCGGGACGACTGATCAGGTGGGAGGTCGGAGACCTGAATCCGGTCCTCGACCCCTACCACAGATCCGCAAAACCAAATGTCCACCGCACCGCAATGGTTGCGTGGCCGTGCGTGAGTCCCCCGCCGCCAGCCAACGCCGGTTGCTGCACGATGAGCGGTGCATCCAGCCGGAATGTCACGTCGCGATCGTACAGGCGCCCGCGCAGCGCCAATCCCACGCCGGCGTCGGCCAGGAACGACCCGTTCAACTGATACGTATCGGACGAGGCAAAGCCGGCGTCCCCGAACAGCGAGCCCCAGAGCGACAGTTCGCTGAACACCTGGGTCGCCAACCGCTGCGATAGTTCCCCGTTCGCGGCTACGATCCGCTTGGCCGTGAGCGCCTGATCGTAGCCGCGCAGCCCAGCGCCCCCCAGCGGCAGATAGTTCAGCCCCGGCCGCGTGAGAATCGATCCGTTGGGCCGGTACCAGTCGTTCTCGAAGTTGGCGAGCGGATCGGTCGCCGACACATGCAAGGCCCGCTGGGCGGGCGGGTCGTTGCTGAGACCGCCGTACAGCCGCAACGCCAGGCGCTCGTCGCCGGCATCCCACGTGTTCATGCTCCCGACCGCCAGTTCGACGCGCCCGTACGCGCTGGAAGCCCCTGCGAGCGTCGGCGTCGCGCCCTCGCCCAGGAAGCCGATTTGCGGTCCCTGCCCCGGGCTCGCGGGCGTGACCGGCCGATAGAGGTACCGGTCGCTCGGTAGCGGCGAGAACCCCAATGCAACGTCGGCCACGACCGACACGTCCCCGTCTCCCGCGTCAAACGCCGCCGCCGGCGCGCGCAGGCTGAACGCGCCGTTCACCTCGGTGAGCGACCGTCGCTCCCAGTAGGCCGGCACCATCGCCTGGTCATAGATGTAGGCGCCCACGGCGCCCAGCGTCGCCGACATGCGCGGGCCGCGGGCCGTCCAGAGCGTGCTCAGGTCCCAGGTCTGGGCGAGGTCCAGCTTGGCGATGCCGTCGAGGAGCGCGCCGCCACCCTTCAATCCCATCAGCGGACGATCGGCATCGGGGATATATGGATTTTCGAATCGCAACCACCCCTGCACGCGACTGATGCCCACGGGGACCGCGCCGGAGGCCGTCGCCCTCGATGCGCTCGTCACCGCGAGCCCGAAGTCGTACCGGTCCACCAGGTTCAGGTAGCTGGTCCGCGCTCGCATCCCCAGCGTCAGCGCCCCGGTCTCGGAATACCAGACCAGCGGTGACAGGGCCACGAGGGAGTGATCGCGGCTGGCCTGGTCCAGGAATGGCCAGTCGAACACCGCCTGCGCGCCACTCAGCCCGAACAGCGCTGGGCCCACCACGTCGTTCCGCCGGTCCCAATCGTACGTGGTGTGCCACGGGTCGAGCCGCACCTCGAGCGGTTTGCCCGCCGTCGTGATCGAGACCGTCTGCTCGTCGGGCGCGTGGGCGCCTCGCGCGATCGTCCACCCGCTGTCGGTCCGCACCCCCACCGGCATCGGGTGCTCGTACGCGCCGCGGCGCACGATCGTGGCCTGTGTGAGCCACCGGCCGTCCGGCTGCTGCGAGGTGGTGGCCTCCGTGAGCGCGTAGTCCACGAGGCCCACGCGGTGTACCCATTCGTCGAAGAACCAGTCCAGCTTCCGCCCAGACACCCGTTCGGCCGATGCCTCCATCGCCCGTTCGTCCACGTGCTTCAGTGCCCACCGATTGTAATAGTCGTGGAAGAACGCCTGGAACACGCTGTCGCCCAGCACGTCGCGCAGCTGCGAGTACATGAGTTCGCCACGGGTGTAGATCATGGCGTTGTACGTGCCGAAGTCACGGAAATCGTAGGCCGGGGTCCCGATGGGCTGGGTGTGCCCCTCGATATCGCGCTGCACCATGCCAAGTCCGCGCGCCTGCTCCGGCGACATCGTGGTGGCGTACGCGCGATAGCCCACGCCCAGCAGCGGCGGCATGGGCGGGCCCAGCTGGGCCAGTTGCTGCGGCGTCTGCCCCAGCGCCCACGACGTCTGGTACGACGTCAGCCCCTCGTCCATCCACCCCGAGCGCCACTCGTTGTTGGCCAGGATGCCGTACGTGAACTGATGCCCCGTCTCGTGCAGGATGAGCGGCAGCCCGTCGCTCCCGTCCATGATCATCATTGGGAACTCGGTGCCGCCCCCCTCCAGCCGGTGCAGGTTCGTGAACGTCGGCCAGGCGTAGGGGCCCCAGATCTTTTCCAGCCAGGCCAGCGCCTGGATGGACCGCCGCACGGCGATACCGTTTCCCCATGTAGAATCATCGCCGGGACGGTACAGGACATTCACGGCCACTGTGTCCCATGTCTTGAAGTGGGTGCGCGGCACCCGCCGCACGAAGATCCCGCCTTCATATCGGTAGTCCGGCGACACCGACCACGCGAAATGGTGTACGTTGCGCGCGAAGAAGCGCACCGCCTTGTCCCCCTCCGGCAGCGCTGCCTCGGGCGCCGGTGGCACACTGTCATAGGCCTCGCGCGGGATGTACAACGTGCCCCACCGCTTCACCCTCTCCCACCCCGGATCTCCCGCCACCGGCACCCCCGTGGCGCCGATCACCTGGTCCGCCGCCACCACCAACGTCACGTCATACGTGCCGAACTCGCCGTAGAGTTCACCCGACGGCACGAACGGATTCGGCTCCCACCCGCCGCGATCGTACACGGCCACTTTGGGATACCACTGTGCGAAATCATAGCTCCGCCCCTTTCGCCCCTGGCGCCTGAGCACGGTGGACGGCCGCGCATCCCACTGCAGATGCACGCGGATCGAATCGCCCGGCGCCACCGGATGCGGGAGGGCGAAGTGCGCCACCGTGCTGTCGCTCGCGCCGGGGTAGTCCGGCGCCACCGGCACACCGTCGAACGTCGGCACGGCCGTGAATCGCTCGTAGCCAAAGTCCGGGTTCTGCAGGTCCTGGAACCGCACGCGCCCCTCGCGCTCGTCCACCGCGCTCCACTTGGATCCCGGACGAAACGCGTTCAGGTACTGGTGGAAGTACATCTCGTGCAGGGTATCGGGCGAGTGGTTCACATACGTCAGGTCGGCCACCCCGTGCACCACGTGGGCCGCTTCGTCCAGCGTGGCCACGATCTGGTAATGCACGTGTTGCTGCCAGTAGCCGACGGTGTCACCCGACGCGGGCGTCGTGTTGGCGCCCTGCTGGAAGGCGAGCAGGAGGGCACAGAGGGCGGTGGTCGTCATGATCCTTTAATCAAGAGCCTCTGGACGAGTCGCGGAATCTCGGTAATAGTAGACGGGAGAAATGTACTCCACCTGCATCTTCTGTCACGCGCCGCTGGGCGACAACGACGCCATCGAGCACTTCCCGGTGGGGCGACGGCTCGCGTTCGACGCCGACAAGGGACGCCTGTGGGTGATCTGCGGCAGCTGCGCGCGCTGGAACCTCACCCCGCTCGACGAGCGATGGGAAGCGATCGAGGAGGCCGAGCGCATCTTTCGCGCCACCCGGATGCGTGTGACGACGCAGAACATCGGCCTCGCCCGGCTGGCGAGCGGCGTACAGCTCGTCCGCATCGGCAACCCACTGCGTCCCGAATTCGCCGCCTGGCGTTATGGCTCGCGGTTTGCTCGCCGGCGGCTCAACGTCCAGCTGGCGACGAGCCTCACGGCAGCGGCCGCGGGCATCGCCGGCATCGCGCTGGCCCCGGTACTCGTCCCAGCGCTCGTCACGAGCACGATGTCCATCGTCGCCTTTCCCGGCTTCACGACCATCGCCGGCGCGATCCCCGTGATCGGAGCACTCGCTGCCCGCGACTACCTCCTCGACGATCGTGTGGTGGCCCGGTTCCGGAAAGGCAGGCGGGTGCTCACGGTGCGCGCACGCCACACGCGCGACGCTGAGTTCCACGTCGCCGGCGACTACCCCACGCTGCGCCTGCCCCACGAGGACGGCTGGACGTATTTCGACGGCGGCGAGGCGCTGCACCTGGCCACCGTGCTGCTGGCCGGCGCTAACCGGTTCGGTGGGTCGAACGTCCGCGTGGGCGACGCGGTAGCCCGCATCGAGCGGGCGGGTGACGCATCCAATTTTCTCCGCGAGGCGTCGCGGGCCGTGGAGTGGCGTGAAGGCCGCGTGATGTCGGTGCTCAACAGCCTGCGCGGCTTCGGCGCGCTCCACCTCTCACCCACTGAATGCCTGGCCCTCGAGATGGCCATGCACGAGGAATCCGAGCGCCGGGCCCTGGAAGGCGAGCTTGATCTCCTGGCCGACGCGTGGCGCGAGGCCGAGCAGATCGCCGCCATCGCCGACAACCTGCTCACTCCCAGCGGATTCGAGGCGCTCAGCCGTTTGCGCCCATCGGAGGGGTAGGACCGGCGGGGCCGCGGCCCCCGCAAACGAGAACGGCTCCGGGTCAGGAACCCCGGAGCCGCCCTCCCCACGTCCGACGGTCACGGTCGCCGCCCGGCCCATCCGGCCTATCGCCGATCGGGCTGGGGCGCCGCCACCACGGTGATCTGGTCGCCGTTCCCGGCCTTCCACTCGCCGGCGTGCTTCACGTACAGATCCAGCCACGCCGTCCACCGCGCCCACTGGTCGAGCACCGTCTCGCGGATCAGCGGCCCGTGGTCTTCATATGGATACATATATAGAGCCGCGGTCTTCCCGAGCGCCCGGAAGGCCTGCATCATCCGGATTGAACTGATCGGGTCGGTGCCCACGTTCTGGTCCTCGCTCGAGTGGTACATGAGCACCGCGCCCTGCACCTTGTCGGCGTAGAAGAACGGCGACATCTCCTCGTAGGTCTTCTGCGCCTCCCAGAAGCTGCGCCGCTCGTTCTGGAAGCCGTTGGGCGTGAGCGAGCGGTTGTACATGCCGTCGCCCGCGATCCCCGCCTTGAAGAACGGCGTGTGCGCCAATGCGTTCATCGTGCTGAACGCTCCGTAGCTGTGACCGCCAATGCCCAGCCGCGAACGGTCGATGTAGCCATCCTTGTCCAGCGCGTCGATCACCGCCGAGAGATCCATCACCAGGTCGGAAACGTAGTTGTCGTTCATCCGCCCTTCGGCGCCCACGATCGGCGGGTCGAAGTCCACCACCGCGTAGCCCTGCGTCACCAGATACTCGATCGTTCTCGGCGCGGCCACGGGGAATTGATTCACGTTCTCCATCCGCAGCGTGTGGTCGTATTCCGTTTGGCTGGTGTACTCGTAGGGATAGAACCAGAACATCCCCGGCAGTCGAGTACCATCCTTGTAGCCGTCGGGCAGCGTCAGGTTCACCACGAAGTGGAATCCGTCGGCTCGCGTCACCTCGACGCGTTTGCGCACCGCGCTCGTGAACTCCGGCGTGTAGTCCTTGTTGTCCGTGAGTCTGGTGAGCTGCCCGCCTTGCCGCGTCCACAGGTAGTCGTCGGGCACCTGTGTCTTCGTCTCCCGCATCACCACCGCCCGCGCGAAGTCGTCGTCGAGCGGCGCCACGATCGTCTCCCACGCGTCGCTCGGCCCTTCGAAAACCCGGACTTTTTCGCCGCCCGCGATCGGGTACCGGTCCACGAACGTGCGCGGCGCGGTCTGGAGGAAATCCTTGGCATACTGGGTCCCCTGCAGATAGATCCCACCGTCCGGAGACTCCATCGCCACTTCTCCACCTTGCGTGCCGCGGCGCAGCAGCATCGCGCCTGGATTGTTGTAGAACGCCGCGTCATCGACTCCACCGCGACCGCCGCCCCCGCCGAATCCGCGTCCGCGCCGTCCCGAGTTGAAGGTCGGCGTGAAGTCGCGTTGGTGGATGATCAGGTGCTTCTGGCCGGGCGCGGCGAGGTTCACCGCAAAGATTTCGCCCTGGCCGCTCACTGTCTGACCGATGAACAGCGTCTTGGCGTCGTCGCTCCATGCAAGCTGGCTGATCGCCCGGTCATTCGTGTAGACCACCTTGGCATCATGCGGGCCGAACGGCGGCATCCACTCCACGACCCGCTCGGGACGGCTCGCCACGGCACCACCGCGGCCACCGCGCCCGCCCCCACCACCACCCATGCCGCGCCCCGCGCCGCTCGCGGAATCGCCCTCCGAGGCCACAGACTCCACGTAGTACATCCCGGCGCCCGCCGGCATCCAGTCCAGGAATTTCTTGCCCGGTGGGCCGTTGGCCCCGCCGCGGCCGCCGAATCCGGCGCCGGCCTGCGTGGTGTCCGGGCCCTCGCGCAGCGGACGATCCCACAACTCGACCACCGTCTTGCCTGTGGCGTCCCACAGTTGCTCCCTGGTGCCGAAGCTCGAATACTGCACGACGTACGAGAACGGCCGCTGCATGGTCGTCACGCGGAAGTACTGGCCGTCGGGCGACACGTCCACCGACTCGAACATTCCCGGCGCGCCGATCCTGCGGAACGCGTGCGTCTTCACGTTCACCACCGCCAGTTGCCCGGTCACGTAGTACTGCATCAGGTCCTTGTCGTACGGCTCGTCGAGCAGGCTGGCGAAATTCCGCTGCGGCGATTTCACGCCGTCCTGCCACTCCCGAACCAGCGGCCCCGTGGCGACCTCTGGCATCCGGGGCTCCGGTCCGCGCGCGTCGGGCACGAACACCGCAACCACTCCGCTGCCGTCGGCTGTCCAATCGATGCTCGTGACTAGCGTGGCAAGCAGGGGGGACTTCGACACCTGCATCGACTTCCCGGTGGCGGCGTCGGCCACGTACACGTACGAGCCGTCGTCGAAGTCGGCGATGTAGGCCACCTGCCTGCCATCGGGCGACCAAACGGGCCCGCTCACGGCAGCGCCGTTGGGAAGCTGCACGGCCGTGCGCTTGCCCGTGGTGGCATCGACAATCGACAGCCCCGCCGACGCCCGCGTGGTGAGTGCCCGGGCGCGGTTGGCCTTGGGGTCCACCTGCAGCCCGCCAAAGTAGTAGTGGAACTTTCCGAACGCGTTCAGGTCGCCCATCCCGGGGCCTTCCAGGTCGAGAAAGTGCGTCCGGTCGGGGCTCAGAGCCGTGAGCGATACGTTCTGGTAGCGCGGTGCTGCAACCAGCTTCTCGATCTCGGGGGGCGGCGTGACGTACGTCTCCTTGGCCAGGAGCGCGCGATCGGCCGCGATCTGTCGGGCAAGGTCCTGTCGCTGCGCGTGGAGAATCTGTGCCGTGAACACCACGGCGAGCAGGCCGCGGGGGACGACGCGGCGGAGGCGGAAAGAGGAGAGCCGGGCCATCGGGACCTCGACGGGATGCGGGGGGAAGCGTGGAGGGAGAACGGAGACCGCTTGCAGACACTACGTGGCCGTTTCGTCCTCCGCTGCACCGAACATGGCCCTACGGCGCCTCCCGCGCCATCTTCCGGTATCCGGCGGCTCCAACCCTGCGTCCACCCCGTTTCCCCGCATGCACAACGTCATCTCCGCAATCATTCTCGGTCTCGTCGAAGGCGCCACCGAGTTCCTCCCCGTGTCGTCCACCGGGCACCTCATCCTGGCCGGCCATGCCTTGGGATTCGTCGGCCCGCGCGCTGACGCCTTCGAAATCATCATCCAACTCGGCGCCATCATGGCCGTGGTCTGGCAGTATCGGGAGTTGCTCCTGCGCACGGCGCGCAATGGGATCTCGGTGCCCGAATCGCGGCGGCTCATCCTCGCCCTCTTCATCGCCTTCCTCCCAGCCGCGATCGTGGGACTCGCCACGCACCATTGGATCACCGACCATCTGTTCGTGCCGCCGGTCGTGATCGGGGCGTTCATCGTGGGCGGGCTGGTGATCCTGGCGATCGAGAAGTGGAAGCCCACGCCCCGCATCGAGACGGTGGTGCAGATCGGTTACACCACGGCACTCTGGATCGGTGTCGCGCAGGTGTTCTCACTCGTGCCAGGCGTGTCGCGCGCTGGGGCGACGATCATGGGCGCACTCCTCGTGGGTGTGGCCCGGCCGGCGGCGGCCGAGTTCTCGTTCCTGCTCGCCATCCCGGTGATGTTCGCCGCAACCGGGCTGGAGCTGTGGGAGAACCGCCACCTGCTGTCGTCGTCCGACGCGATGATCCTGTCTATTGGATTCGTAGTGGCGTTTGCCAGCGCGCTCGTCGTGGTGCGGTGGCTCATTCGCTTCGTGTCGCACCGCTCGTTCGACGTCTTCGCCTGGTACCGCATCGCGTTCGGCCTGGCGCTGATCGCGCTCATGGCCTCGGGCCACGCCGGGCTGCTCAGCCGCTGAGCAGCGTCGCGCGGAGCAGGCCCAGCCGCTTGCGCATCGACCCATCCATCACGGTGTCGCCGATGCGCACCACGACGCCGCCGAGGATCGCCGGCTGCACGCTAAGGTGGGGGACGATCTTCTTGCCGAAGGCGCGGGACAGCTGCGCCGCGATCATGTCGCGGTCGGCGTCGCTCGTCTCGCGGGCCACTGTGACCATGGCGTGCCGGCGCCCCTCCACCTGGTCCATCAGGTCCATGTAGGCCGCGGCGATGTCGGGGATGAGCATTTGCCGGCGGTTGTGCACCACGGCCTGGAGAAAGAGCACAAAGCGGCGCGGCGCGCCCTTGAACGCGTCGCCGAGCACCTTGTTCTTCTCTGCCGCGGCGATGCGCGGCGACTCAAGGAACAGCCGCAGCGTCCGGTCCTTACCCATGGCGTCGGCCAGCCCGCCGATCAGCGCCTCCCAGCCCGCCAGGTCGTTCCCCTGCTTCGCGAGCGCGAACAGCGTTTCGGCGTAGTTCTCGGCGATCGTGGTGTCGCGCATCAGAGCGTGGCCTTGGCCGGCTTGAGCGTGGACAGGAAGCGCTCCACGAGCGTCCGGTTCTTGGCACTGTCAAGGTTCTCCTCGATCACGCGGCCGGCGCCGGCGATCGCCATTTCCACGGCCTCGCGCCGCAGGTCGGCCACCGCGCGTTCCTTCTCGCGGCGGATCTCATCCACCGCGCGCTCCACCGTCGCCTGTTGCTCGGCCCGCGCCTTCTCGAGTATGTCGTTGCGCATCTTGTCGGCCACGGTTCGCGCCTCGGCGATCAGCTTCTGCGCGTCGCCGCGCGCGGCTTCGATCTGCGCCTGGTACTCAGCCAGGAGTTTCGCGGCCTCGTCACGATCGCGCTTGGCGGCGGCCAATGCCTCCTCCAGCGACTTCTCGCGGGCCTCGACGGCCGCCGTGATCGGCTTGAACGCGAACTTGGTGAGCAGGAAAAACAGCACGAGGAAGATGAGCAGCGTCCAGAACATCAGGTTGTTCTTGAGGCTCACCAACGAGTCCCCCGCCCCCTGTGCTTCCTGGGCCAGCAACGGCGAGGCGACAAGCGCCATCGAGACGGCGTAAGCGATCGAACGCATGAAACGCATGGAATGTCCGGTGTGATTGGTGGTTGGTGGCGCCCGCCCCGGGGCGGACGCCGCCGCCCGCGTTAGGCCTTCACCATGACGATCAGCACCGACACGACGACGGCGAACAGCGCCACGCCCTCGATGAGTGCCGAAAGAACCATCGCGTAGGTGAAGATGGAGCCCTTCTCCGCTGGCTGACGCGCGATGCCGTCCATGGCCGAGCCGCCGATCCGGCCGATGCCTATGCCGGCCCCGACGGCCGCCACACCCGCGCCGATTCCGGCGCCCAGCATGGCCCACGCATTCTGGTAACTCTTGCCAAACGTGTCGGTCGCGACCTGCAAGAGCGGAAGGATGTGCATTGTCGATCTCCCTTTGGCGTCGTGAACTGTTTCCGTGCTCCGCACCGACGGCTCTCACCGAAGATGCTGCCCGTCATCGGGACCCGGGTCCCAACGGGCATCTCCGGTCGCTCGACCGGATACTCGGTGCGCCCTGGAGCCCTGACCGCGCACCGTCCTACCGTCCTACCGTCCTACCGTCCTACCGTCGCCATCAATGATGCGCCGTCCGGATCTGCCCGATGAACACCGCGGTGAGCAGCGCGAAGATGAACGCCTGAATGAAGCTCACCAGCACTTCGAGAAGCATGATCCCGAGCGCCATGGGAATGGGCCCCAGGAACGCGATCGCCCAACTCCCGAACAGGAGCGCCAGGCCGATCATCGTCAGCACGATCACGTGCCCCGCGATCATGTTGGCAAAGAGCCGGACGGTGAGCGCGAACGGCTTGGTGAACTTGCCGATGATCTCCACCGGCGTCATGATGAGAACACTCAAGGGGAGCTTGATCGCAATCCCGAGATCGCTCGGCCAGTACACGATTGTCTTCATGTACCCGGCGGGCCCGAGGGCGATCATCCCCGCCGTTTCGGTGGCGATGAACGCGCAGGCGGCAAGCGTCGCGTTGACCCCGAGGTTTCCCGTCGGCGTGGACCCGTAGGGAAGCAGCCCCATCAGGTTCATGAACAGGATGAAGAAGAAGAGGGTGAGCACGAAGGGGATGTAGGCCGCGCCGTGCTCGCCGAGCGCCTCCTTGAATACCCCGCGGAGAAGCAGCACGACCGACTCCATGCCCGCCGCGAAGCCCGTGGGGTGCCCGTGCTCCCGGGTGGCCCGGGCATGCGAACGGGCCGCCCCCACCAGGGTGAGCAGGCAGAGGCCCGCCGCCACGACCATGAAGAACACGAATTTGGTGGGGCCCAGGTCGATGGTCGTGTTGCCGATGTTCACCGGCCAGCTCGGCAGGTGCCAATCGCACTCCCATTCCTTGTTGAAGCAGGGAAGCTCGACGGTCTTGGAATCCGTGATGTGCGGCATGATGAGGTCGGCGGGGCCGAGCGCGTGCTTGGGCACCGGCGCCTGCACCGGCGCCGCCGCCGACGCGCGTGCTGCCGCCTCCTGGGCCGCGGCGGGCATCGGAAGCGCCGCCGCCACCACCACCATCGCAAAGAGCGAGCGAAATCTCATTTGAGCAGCAGGAGAGGTTCGATCAGAGTCGGGAGAAACAGGAACGTCGCACATCCGATGAGCGCCGGCACCAACGGAAACGCCAGCACCTTCACCACCAGCACTGCGTAAACCACCAACGTGCCCAACCGCAGCAGGCTGCCCACACCCCACGCCACCCACACGCTGCGCCGCTTGAGCAGTCGGGCGAGCAAGAACGACGCCAGGTGAACGCCGAACACGACGGCCGCCGTCACCGCGAGGGCCCCGTGGTCCGAAGGCGTCGTGAACAACAGCATCAGCGCCGCCATCGAAGCGCCGATCAACCCCGCCGCCGCGAGGGCGAACAGCGCGAACACCTTCATCGCCCGTCCCGCTCGCCATCGTGCTGCGCTGCCGTCGCCCGCTTGTACATCGAGTAGAAGCCCCCCGCCGTGCCGGCGAACGTGCACCCAATCGTGAACCACGGCGAACTGTGCAGGCGATTGTCGAGCCACACCCCAGCGAACACGAAGACCACGATCGTCATGCCGAACTGCAGCCCGATACCGGCGAACTCGGCGCCCGCCGGCATCGAGCGCTTCGCGGGCGGAAATTGCGGCGGCTTCCGCCCCCGGTTTGGCTCGCGATCGCGGTCCATTTCCGCCCTGAAACTAGGACTTTGTGAAATTTTTCGCAAGCGATCCGGGCAGCCAATCAGGCCGGCCAATCCACCCCGAAATGGACACCGCTTCGAGATCCAGATTGGCTCCCCTCGCAGAGCACCACGCCGGCCCAACGCCGGAGGGGCTGCACACCGATGGAAGCGCCCTCTGCGGCCTTTCCGCCCTGCGCTTTCGTCCCTTTCGTGATCCGGATCGCGTCCGCGCTGTCCCACTTCCGGACGTCGCCGCAAACCCACCCAAGTGCCAGTCCAGTCGTCGGATGCGCCGTTACCTTCCGTGTTGACGGTTCGTCACTTGGTTGATAAGTTGCCCAAGCAAAGATTTGTGATCGGGACGCGCCATCACAAATCTGCAACGCCGCCCCGCCCCACCCCGTCTCGATGAACTCCCGTTTCGCCATCTCTCTGCTCTGCGCTGGAGCCATTGGCATCGCCTGCGCCTCACGCGCGCATACCGAAGACGCCACTCTGCCCGCCAAGGCGCAGTCGATCGACGGGCACCCGAAAATCAAATCGTTCCTCGACGTCGAACGCCACGGTAACGGCGTGCGCTTCGCACTCCATGTGGTCAATACGGGTTCCCAGAACGTCGAGTTCGATTTTCCCAACGGCCAAGCGTACGACTTCATCGTGCTCGACTCCCTCGGCCGCCAGGTGTGGCAGTGGGCACACGCGCGTATGTTCACGCAAACCACGCAGATCAAGTACGTGAATGCCGGGCAGGAATTCGAAGTCGCCGAGAATTGGAAGCATCCGCCGGCGGCCGGTCGCTATACCGCGGTCGCCACGCTCACCAGCACCAACTTCCCGGTGAGCGAGCGCGTCGCGTTCACGGTTCGGTAGCCGTTCCGTCCCGTCAGCGCCCCACGTCTGGCCGGACAGCGCGATGACCGAGGCGCCACCGCCTCCGACCATAGGTTCCACCCCGCGCCCCCGGCTTGCCACGCGCACCATCGCCGCGTTCGCCGCCGTCAAGGTCGCACTCCACATGGTCGTACTGGCCATCACGCCCTACGGCCTCCAGCGCGACGAGTTCCTCTACTTCGCGATGGGCGACCACCTGCGCTTCTGGCGCATGGACTTCCCGCCGTTCATCGCGATCATGGCCAATCTGCAAACGGCCCTGTTTGGCCACACGCCGGCCGCAGCCCGCGTGTTCCCCGCCCTCGAAGGAACGGTCGTCCTCGTGCTTGCCGCGGTGATCGCGCGCGAGTTGGGTGGCGGAGCCTTCGCCCAGGGGCTGGCCGCGCTCAGCGTGCTCTGCGGCGGGATCTTCCTGCGACCGAGCAACCTGTTCCAGCCCGTGGTGCTCGACCAGCTCTGGTGGACGCTCTCGCTGTACGCGCTCCTCCGGGTCGGCCGCGCGAGCACCGATGCAGCAGGACCCCATGGCGCGACATCGGCGCGCCGTTGGTGGATCGCGTTCGGCCTCGCCATGGGCCTCGGGCTGCTCACCAAGTTCAGCATTCTGTTCCTGGGCCTCGCGGCGCTTGGCGCACTGATCGCGACGCCGCTCCGAAGGTGGCTCGCCACGCCGTGGCCCTACACCGCGGCAGCGATCGCCTTCGCTATCGGCAGTGCGAGCATCGTCGGGCAGATCGTGCTCGGCTATCCGGTGGTGGGCCAGATGCACGATCTTGCGGCGTCTCAGTTGGTGCACGTGAGCTGGCTCACGTTCGTCGCCGCACAGCCGTTCATGATCGGGTTCGCGGCCTGGCCCCTGGCCGTGGCCGGCGGCGTCGCACTCGTCGCGTGGACACCCCTGCGGCCGTATCGCGCCGCGGGCTGGGCCTGTGGCTTCGCCTTCCTGATCCTGCTGGCCCTGCACGGCAAGGCGTACTATATCGGACCGATCTACCCCACCCTGCTCGCCGCTGGCGCCGTCTGGCTCGAGCGAATGGGGGCACCGCCCGCGCGGTCGGCGCGCCCCGCGGTCTCGTGGGCGGTCGCCGTGGTGATACTCCTCGAAGGCGCCTTCCGCCTCCCCATCGCCCTGCCGATGCTCTCCAAGGAGGCCACCGCCCAATACGCGGTGCGCAACGGCATGGAGTGGGCGCTCGGCACCAACCGCGGCGGCACCGATCTGTTGCCGCAGGATTTCGCCGACCAGCTCGGGTGGAGGCACCAGGCCGCGACCGTGGCACGCGTGTATCACGCGCTCACGCCAGAGGAACAGCGCGTGACGGTGATCACCGGCGGCAATTACGGCGAGGCCGGTGCAGAGGAGTTCTACGCTGGACAGTACGGGCTGCCGCCGGTCGTGTGCGCATGCGGGTCGTACTGGTTCTTCGGGCCCGGCAGCCGTCCCGGCAAGGTGCTGATCGCCGTGCGCAGCGACTCGGCGCAACTCGCGTCCGTCTACGGCGATGTGCGACTCGCCGCCCGCATCCGGAGTCCATGGTCGGTGGAAGAGGAGCGGGACGTTCGCATCTGGGTGGCACGCGATCAGAAGCGTACGCTGCAAGCAGTGTGGCCGCGGCTTGCCCGGCGGAATTAAGGAGTCGTGAGCAGAAGGCGGCAGTAAACCTCCGCTCTCCGCACTTCGGCACCTCCCGCGCTTTCGCGAGTACGACGCCAGAATCAACGTGAGACTGGAGGTTCAGATGTCACTGCGCACCGCGCATGGGTGGTGGATGACCGGCGCCGCGATCGCGATCGTCGTCGCGGGTTGCTCTTCCGGTTCGCGCCCCACTGCGCCCGCTTCAGCCAGCCACTCGGCCGCGCTCGTGGTGGCCGCCAACTTTCAGCGCCTGGGCGACTCGGTGACCGCCGTTCACGGCGACACCGATGACGCTGGCCGCTATTATGGCGCCGCCGCAGTGCTGCGCCGGGTGCCCGTGTTCGACACCATCACGATCATGGTCGATCACGCGCCGATGACGTTCGATGCCGTCGCCCTGGCCGTAGACGACACCGGTAGTCTTGCCGGCTGCCCGATACCTCCCATGGACGACGACTCCGACGCGCAATACGAGTGCCCGTGGGGCATGCCCCGCATGACGCGCACGCTGTTCGCGTGGCAGCCCGGCGACGCGCGACACATCGTCCAGATTGTCGCGTTGGCAGACACGGGGGCCATCGGCCTGCCGCCCTTCGGCCGGCCGCCCCGGAGCGATACCGCCGGAATCGCGGTGCCGGCACGGCTCAAGTACTTCGACGGCGCCGGCGGCACGTGGTGGGGTAGCGCCGGCTCGCAGTCCAATTCAGTGACGCCCAACGGGCAGCCGTGTCCGGCGCCGGCGGACACCGCCCGCTCGGATAGTTCCGCCAGTCCTGACCGCGACGGCCATCACTGGGGGCACATGCAGATGGCTACCGTGACCTGCCAGATGGCTTCGTTCAGCTTCGCGTTCACGGGCACGGTGAGCGTCCCTCCGGTCGCCTGGGCGCGCAACACGGCCGCGGGCAGCCACAGCATTTCGCTGGCCACCTCGTCGGTGCCCGGCGCGTACGTCACGCTTGACTTGGCGGTCAAGGGGCCGTGATTCCGCGCGCGGCGTGAGGGTTGGAGACGCGGGCGTCCTGACGCTCAAGAGGGGCTAGGCGTCCCGCGTTTCCCATTGGGAGGGCGGCTGGACACCGCCGACTTTCGACTGAGGGCTTCGAGCTCGGGTTGGGGTGGCGTGACCTGGGCTCTGCTCTTTTCGCAGTCCTGTTCCGGGGGTTAGCTTCCCCACTCCCGCCGTTCGGTCCTCCCACTCCGCGTTCCGTGGCCCCTCAGACATCGCACGCCCCCCGTGACGACCGCGACCTCGAGTTGCTGGCCCAACTGGCCGGTGCGCACCGCGACCTCAAGGCCCAGATCGCGCGCCGCATCGTGGGGCAGCAGCCCATCGTGGACGATCTGGTCACCGCGCTGCTCGCGGGCGGTCACGCGCTGTTGGTCGGCGTGCCAGGGTTGGCCAAGACCCTGCTCGTGCAGACGGTGGCGCAGGCACTGGATCTCTCGTTCTCGCGGGTGCAGTTCACGCCCGATCTCATGCCCAGCGACATCACGGGCACCGAGTTGTTGGAGGAGGACCGTGCGGCGGGACGGCGGTTCTTCAAGTTCGTCAACGGTCCGATCTTCGCGCACATCGTGCTGGCCGACGAGATCAACCGCGCGCCACCCAAGACGCAGGCGGCGTTGTTGCAGGCCATGCAGGAGCACGCCGTGACGGCGGCCGGGCAGACGCACGCCCTGCCCCTTCCCTTCTTCGTACTGGCCACGCAGAACCCCATCGAGCAGGAGGGCACCTATCCGCTGCCCGAGGCGCAACTCGACCGGTTCATGTTTCAGTTGCGGGTGGGGTATCCGTCGCGGGCCGAGGAGGAGCGGATCGTGGCGGCTACGACGAGCGATGAGGAAGTGCAGATCACGCCCCTGCTCACCGCCGATCAGTTGCTGCAACTGCAGCATCTGGTGCGGCGCTTGCCGGCGCCACCCACCGTGGTGAGCTACGCGGTGAAGTTGGCGCGCAGCACGCGCCCGGAAAGCGACGACGCCACGCCGATGGTGAAGAAGTACGTGAGTTGGGGCGCCGGCCCGAGGGCGAGTCAGTACCTGGTGCTCGGGGCCAAGGCGCGGGCCGCGATGGACGGCCGGCCGGTGCCTGATCTGGAGGACGTGAACGCCATCGCCATGAGAGTTCTGGAACACCGGGTGGTGCTGAATTTCCAGGCGGAAGCGGAAGGGGTGAGCGCCGAGCAGGTGATCAGGGTGGACGAACGGCCGTAACGTTCCGCCCCCCAGCACCCGTCGGGAACGCACCGCGGCCCATGGTGCCGCGAAGTCGCCATGACCGGGGACGGCCCCCCGGCGAGAATCCATCCGTATCGCGGGGATTGGGTACTGGCCGTTCTCGATGGTTCGCGCATCCTGGCGAATCGAAACCGAACGCGCCATACTGGGTGTAGCGTCGACAACGCCGCCCGTACAGATTGGCGAGCCCCGCCACGCGCCCCCCCCAACGCGCCGGCCATGATCTTCCTCCATACCCTAGGTGTCATCGCGATTCGCGTCGGCGCCCGTACGGTGCTCCCCAGCGCGTCGCGCGCGTTCGCGTCGTTGATGTTTCTGAGCATGGAGCGCGAGCGGACGGTGATGCGCGACGAGTTTCAATCACTGCTATTCCCGAATCAAAGCGAGCAGACGGCTTCGCATAACTTGCGCCAGCTGCTCTACCGCCTTCGTGGGATTGGCGCTCCCGTGATCACGGAGGACCGCCGGATCATCGTGCCGCCTGAGAGCGTACGCGACGACTTCTCCGCATGCCGCCTCGGTGGCATGCTCGATGCGAAGACCGTGAAAGCCATTGCGTCGGGTGTGATGCCCGGCTATGCCCCGTCGTTCTCGCGACCCTTCTCTCGCTGGGTTGACGACCGGCGCTCGCAGATTGAGCAGGGTCTCATCGGGGTGCTCGTCGCGCAACTCGCGGAGCTGCGTGGCGCGGGTCGCTGGCGCGATCTGGAGCCCGTCGCAACCGCGTGTCTGGCGTTGGATCCGCTGAACGAAGAGGCGACGCTTGCGCTCGCTGAATCCCTGGCGCTTAACGGGCAAAAGGCGCGGGCCGTGCAGCTCCTGGACACGTACATCGAGGAGGTGGGATCATACGGCAAAGACCTCCGGATCCCGGCGCATGTGTTGCGCACGAGGATTTCGGAGCATGTTCCGGATCTGGGCTATCGCCGTTTGGGTCCCGGACCCTTCGTGGGACGTGAAGCGGAGATGGCCGAACTCTGGCGCCACTTTCAACACACCAAGCGGGGCGAGCCGCGAACCGTCGTGATCCACGGGGAGCCGGGAATCGGCAAGACGCGGTTGGCGACCGAGTTCATGAAGGCGGCGGCGCTCGATGGGGCCACGTGTTTGAAAGTGGAGTGCGCACCGCACGACGTACGGCGGCCGCTCGGCGTCTTTGTGGACCTGGT
>DATLUQ010000061.1 GCA_035533015.1 Gemmatimonadaceae bacterium
TGGGCGCTCACCGCGTGTGCGTCGCTCAGTCGGAAGGAGAAGGGGGCGGCGATCGGTGCGGCGGCGGGGGGCGTGGTGGGTGGCGTGATCGGCAACCAGACCGGCTCGACGGCCCGGGGAGCGATCATCGGCGCCGTAGTGGGTGGCGCGGCCGGCGCGATCATCGGTCATCAGATGGACCAGCAGGCCAAGGAACTTCAGCAGAACATTCCCGGGGCCACCGTGACGCGCGTGGGCGAGGGCATCGCCGTGACGTTCGCGTCGGGGCTCCTGTACGACTTCGACTCCGACGTCGTGCGCGCCGACGCAGGGGAGAACCTGCGTGCGCTGGCGGCGAGCCTCGAGAAGTACCCGAACACGGATCTCCTGATTGTCGGCCACACGGATGCGGTGGGCACGAGCGATTACAACCAGTCGCTGTCCGAGCGGCGGGCCACGGCGGCGGCCAACTACCTCGAGGCGCAGGGCGTGGCGTCGGGGCGCCTCCGGGCGGTCGGGCGCGGGGAGACGGAGCCCATCGCCACCAACGACACCGAGGCGGGCCGGCAGCTGAACCGGCGCGTGGAGATCGCGATCTACACCAGTGCGAGCGCCCGCAATCCGTAGTGGGCGCGGATGCCGGCGCACGTCGTCGTCTGTAGCCTCAAATCTCTGGGGGCACCCATGTCAGGACATATTCGTAGTAGTATGATCATGATGGCGCTGTGCGTGGCCGCCCCGCTCGCGGCGCAGCAGGCGTCGCCCGGCGCCTCGGCGCCTCAGGCCGCGACGTCCGTCGTGAAGTCCGCTCCGGCACCTGCCGCCCAGCGTGTGTCGCACCCGGGGCCGATGCTGGAGCGGTCCGCCGCCGAGTTCCGCCCCCACACCATACAACCGGCGCCTGCCCCCCTGTTGCTGCCGGCCTACCACGACAATTCGGAGAACGTCGCGTTGATGGTCGTGGGCGGCGCGGGTCTCATCGTAGGTGCCGTGATCGGCGGCCGGCCGGGCACGATCGTCATGCTGGGCAGCGGCGTGATCGGGCTGATCGGGCTGTACCGGTACATGCAATAGGGTCTGACCAACACGTGCGGGGTGAACCACGCGCCACCCGCGATACGTCGCCGTCGAGGTTCCATGCAATATATTGTGAGCACCCACGCGCCCGCCGCCGGTTGGCGCCGCCGCCGGTTGCCGGCAGGCGCGGGTGACCCCTCAGCGAGGCCTACGTTGATCACGGTCGCCGTCATCGAGGACAATCGTCTCGTGCGCGAGGGCATGACCGGCATGCTCAATGCGTTGCCCGATATGTGCGTGGTACTCGCCGCTACGAGCATCGAGGCGGAGCACCTCAGGGACCTGAGGCCTCGCGTGGTGCTGATCGACGTCGGGCTGAAGGATCGGAGCAGCCTGAGGATCGCGCGCACCGTCAAGCAGGCGGCGGCGGATTCCGCCGTCATCGTCATGGATCTCCTCCCGACCCAGGAGGACGTTGCCCAGTTCGTGAATGCTGGGGTGGCCGGGTTCATCCTCAAGGACGCAACGTTCGAGGATCACGTCGCGACCATCCGCTCGGTGGCGACCGGCGCTCGCGTGTTGCCGCCCCCGATGACGGGCACGCTGTTCTCGCAGATCGCCGAGGCGGCTGCCCAGCGAGGACGCGACGAGGCGCACAAGGCAGTGCGCATGACCGCGCGGGAACGTGAGGTCATCGCCCTCATCGCGGCAGGCATGAGTAACAAGGAAATCGCGCAACGCCTGGACATCGCGACCTTCACCGTCAAGAGCCACGTACGCAACCTGATGGAGAAGCTGGCCCTGCACACGCGCCTCCAGATCGCCGCCTATGCGCACGAGCAGGACGATTAGCGGTGAGGCGAATGCCCAGCCGACTCCCTCGACGCGCATCCGCCGATCGCCATGAATGCGATGATCTGAAGAAGCGAAAGGGACCGAAAGCCGATCAGAAGTTCGCCTTTCTTCCAGGCAGCGGCGGCTCGGCGATGTACGACACCGGGATCGTCCCCGTGAGTGTCCGCAGCCAAGCGTGAATGTCGCTGACTTGGTCGGCGCTGAGATCGACCCCCAACTGATACCGGCCCATCAGAACGATCGCGGAATCGAGCGAACCCACCGAACCATCACTGAAATACGGGCTCGTCATCTCGACGTTGCGGAGCGTCGGCACCTTGAACACGTACAGGTCGCTCGCCTGATGGGTGACCGCAATCCGGCCGCTGTCGGCCACCGACGGCCACGGCCGCACCAGCCCCGCCTTCTGGAACACCTGGCCACCCACCAGCGCCCCGGCGTGGCACGCCGTGCACCCCGCAGCGACGAATGTCTTGGCGCCGCGCTTCTCCTGGTCGGTGAGCGCCGTGGTGTCGCCCTTGAGGAAGGCGTCCCAGCGCGACGGCGTCACCAGCCCGCGTTCGAACGAACCAATCGCCCGTCCTACATTGTCATACGTGATCGGATTGGCCTCGTGAGGATACGCGGCGGCGAATGCGGCCCGGTATTTCGGCGATCTCTTGAGGTGCTCGAGTACCGCGGCTGAACCGGTCATGCCCATCTCGGCAGGATTGAGAATCGGCCCCTTGGCCTGTTCTTCAACTGTCGGCGCACGTCCGTCCCAGAACTGCGCGGTCTGCGCGGCGGCGTTGTACACCGTCGGCGAGTTGCGGCTGCCCAACTGCCCCTTGTGGCCGAAGCTCAACCGACGCCCATCGGCTCCGTAGCCGTTCAACGGGTGGCACGAGTTGCATGAAACGTCGTGCGCGTCGGAGAGCACGGTCTCATAGTAGAGCGAGCGCCCCAACGCCACCTGCGCGTCCGTCGCGGGGTGTCCGCCAATGTCCATGTTCGCCGGTAGCGCAGCGAACATGGCCAGATCCCCAGACGTCAGATCCACGGACTGCACCGCGGGGAGCGCTTTGGCCGCCGTTGCATCCGCCCCCGTCTGCCGTTGGTTGCGGTCGCCGCTGCAGGCCGCCGCCAGCATCGCCGCCCCGATAGCGATCGTTCGATATGCACGCATCGTCCCCTCCTCAACCAGAATTGTCACCAGTTTCAAAGGGTAGGACGACTTCGGTTCGCTTCAAGTCGGGGAATTGCGCGGGCAGCGTAGGCAATACTCCGCAGTCTGCATCGTAGTGGCCGGGGTCCCCGCGGCGGCCTCGATAGTCTGTGGCGAGCCGCATTCGACCACCTTCAAGCATGGCGAGAAGGTTCGCCGGCCACCGGCTGCACTGGCAGTGAGGCCTGGACCGAACCGGGCCTCGCAGCGGCAGGTCACTCCGAGGCAAAGGAGCCATCGATGTCATCGAACGAAAGCACGCCCGCGAGGTTCGTGAACGTGCCGCGTTCCGCGATTTCGATCACGGCCCGGAGGGCTCCGGTCCAGGCCGCACGCGCGAGCGCTCCGCCGCGGTAAGCCGGAAGAGCGGATCGGACGCGTCACCCGCGGAGTCTTCGATGGAGAGGCCAGCGATACCGGTGGCCGCAACGGCGGCGACGTTCAGGGCTACCTCGGCGGGATGAATCGCGAAGCCGTCTTAAAGATCCGCGTTCACCGGAACGGGAACGGCCTCCGCGATGCTCCGCACGTGCGCAAGTGTATCCACCATCGAGACGCGACCGTCCGGCAGCCCGTGCGACCAGGCGAATCCGGAACTCGTCGTGGGAAGCGCGGGAAAGCCAAG
>DATLUQ010000062.1 GCA_035533015.1 Gemmatimonadaceae bacterium
AGTTTTGTCGGCACAACTCCCAGGAGGCGTGCCCGTTCAACTGTAAGCGCGCGCGCGACGCGACCGAGCCGCGCTTCCAGCCCCGCGCGGCGACCTGGGACAAGGATGCGGCGACGCTCGCGCGTGAGAAGGTCGCGATGAGCGAAGATCGATTCCGCACCGCGCTCAAGAGCTCGCCGGTGAAGCGCGCGATGGTGGAGGGCCTCAGGCGCAACGCGGCGGTCCTACTCGAAGGCACGGCGTCGGCCGTCTCGAGCTGACCGGTCGCGAGGCTGCTCCGCCGAGACGCGGCAAACCACCCGCGCCTCTCCGCTGTCGAACCCTCGGCACCAGACCGCCGCCGCCGCCCGCACATCGGGTCGCGTCGCATGCACGGAAGCGAAACCGTCCGGCGGCCGCGCGCGTACTGACGCCCAGAGCCAACAGAGGACTCGAGGAGCATGAGAAAGATGCGCCGGATGGCCCCCTTTCACATGGTGGTGGTAGTCATGTTGGCGGTGGGCGTGGGAGCCACCACGGCCATCTTCTCGGTGGTGAACGGGGTGCTGCTGCGACCGCTTCCCCTTCCCAACCCACAGCAGCTGGTGCTGGTGGGCGAGCGCGCGCCGCAAATCCCACAGCTGTCGGAGAAATACCAGCTCTTGAATACGCCATCGGCATTTCTCGCCTGGCGGGAACAGGCAAGCGAATTCGAGGCGATGGCGGCGCTGCAGAGCACCTCGGTCACCCTCGTCGGACAGGGAGTGCCGCAAGTCCTGGATGGTGTGCGAGTAACGCCGAATTTCTTCGACGTGCTCGAGACCAAGCCGGAACTCGGACGGTTCTTCGCCCCCGCTGACGCCGCCGACAGCAGCCGCCCGATGGTCATCACGGACGCGCTGTGGCGGTCGGCGTTCAACGGCGACCCGCGCGTGATCGGGCGGACAGTGGGCGCGCCGGGAGGTGAAGCGCGCGTGATCGGCGTGTTGCCGGCCAACTTCCGCATCGGGGGCAGCGAACTCGGGCCGATGGCGGCCGGCAAGCCGACCCAGTTCTTCCTTCCCTTCGAGTTCGGGCCCGACATCGGCGGTGACCTGACATCCGTCTGGTCGAACTTCAACTTCACGGTGATCGGGCGCATGAAGTCCGGGGTAACCGCCGGACAAGCGCTGGCGCAGCTCAACGCGATTCAGGCCCGCCTGGCGGCCGACGCGCCGGACAAGGCGCCGAATATGACCCTGCAGGCGACGATTACGCCGGTGCTCGATTACGCCACGCACGGCTCGCGACAGGAGTTGTGGCTGCTGCTGGGCGCGGTGGGCGCGGTGTTGCTGATCATCAGCGTCAACCTGGGCGGACTCTGGGTGAGCCGGGTGGTCGACCGGCGGCGCGATTGGGCGATCCGTATCGCGCTCGGCGCCCAACCCGGACGGCTGGCGCGCCAGGTGTTGGGCGAGGGACTCACCCTCGGACTCATCGGGGGCGCGCTCGGGATGGCGTGCGCCGCGGCCGGCTTGCAGGGGCTGCTGGCACTGGCCCCAGACGACATTCCCCGCCTCGACCAGGTACACGCGGATTGGCGGGTGTTGGCGGTGGGCCTCCTGCTCTCGGCGGGCGCCGGAATGCTGACCGGACTCGTTCCGGCACTGCGGGTGGGGCGCGGCGATCCGCAGGACACGCTCAAGGCCGGGAGCGCGGCGACCACGGCCGGGCCGGCGGGCGTGCGCTCGCGGCAGGGATTGATCGCGCTGCAGGCGGCACTTTCTACTTTGCTAATAGCCGCGGCCGGACTCCTGGGCGTCAGCCTGTACAGGTTGATGACCAGGCCCGCGGGATTCTCCACCGAACAGGCGGTCGAAGCCCGGGTGGTGGTCAGCAGCTATGGCGACGCGGGACGCGACCGGATTCTGCAGCAGATCACGACGGCCGTGGGGGCGATCCCGGGCGTGCGGGCCGCGGGACTCACGTCGCACCTGCCGCTGCAGGGCGAGACGTGGATCGACGGGGCGGGCGCGCCGGGAAAGGCGTATCCGACGGCGCAGCAGCCGAGCGTGAACGTGCGCTTCGTCGGCGGGGATTACTTCTCGACGATGCGCATTCCGCTGATTGCGGGGCGCAATTTCCGCGAGAGCGATCGGCCCTCCGGATGGCCGCCGAAGAGCCGGGCCGACGAGGAGAAGATGCACGAGGGTGTGATCATTTCGGAGGCCACCGCGCGGCTGATCTGGCCGGGACGCGACCCGCGCTCCCTCGTGGGGCAGCCGATCGCGTTCAACGGGCTGACGCCGACAATCGTGGGCGTGGCTGCCGATGCACTCGACGGGACATTGACGTCGGCCGCCCCGGCGGTAGTCTATCAGCCGTATTGGAACTGGGACCCCGGGGCCTTTTCGTTGGTGCTGCGCGCCGCGCTGCCGTTGAGCGCGATCGCAACGCCCCTGCGCCAAGCAGTCTGGAAACTAGCGCCGAACGCGGCGATTCCGGAGATCGAGCCGCTGGGATCGCTGCGGGCCGCCGCGACGGCGCCGCAGCGCTATCAGTTCACGCTATTGATGACGTTCGCGGGCCTGGCCCTGCTCCTGGCGGCGATCGGGGTGTACGCGCTCGTGGCACACAGCGTGGCGCAGCGCAAGAAGGAACTGGCGATCCGGCTCGCGTTGGGCGCGCCGGCTGGCGCCATTCGCGGGCTCATTGCCGGACAGGCCCTGGCGCCCGTAGGGCTGGGAGCGCTGGCGGGGTTGGCCGCGGCGTTGGCCGGCGGGCGCCTGCTGCGGAGTCTGCTCTACGGGGTCGGCGCACACGACCCGGTATCGCTCGGCGCGGCCGCGGGCGTGGTGCTGCTCGCCGCCGCGCTGGCCTGTCTGCTGCCGGCGTGGCGGGCGACGCGGGTCGACCCCGTGCTGGCGATGCGCGCGGACTAGCTTCTCGGCCCCGCCGGTCGGCGGAGAGCTGCGCCGGTTCGCCATCTACTGCGCCACCCCGAGTTTCGCCATCGCCGCGCGCAGCTTGGCCTCGCCCGCCTGCGCCTCCTGCGCCATGACGTGGTAGACGGCCGCTTCGGCGGCGTTCGGCGCGGCATACGCCATGTCGATTTGCCCGGCGAGAAGCCCGAGGTGGGTGCGCAGCTTCGGCTCGAAGACGAGGTCGCCCTCGCTGGAAGTGATTTTCAGTTGGACGAGCGAATCAATCGCGCCGGTAAGCGGGGTGAGCGCCGTCGAATCGCGGCCGGCCCTGGCCAGGCTGTCGCGCACGGTGATCGCCCGGTTGAGCGCGGTGTCGAGCGAGTCGAGCGTCGCGTGAATCTGCAGCTGGAGCGCCAGACGCTGCGCGAGCGCGTCGGGCCCCACGTGAATCCGCGGATCGAGCGACACCTCGAACGGCGCCGTCAGCTTCTCGCCGCCGTAGGCGAGCACGACCCGATAGCTGCCCGGCACCACGACCGGGCCGTCGACGTTGTTGTCGACATCGGCGTCCTCCGGCGCGTTGAATCCTTTCACCTCCGCTGCGTCGGCATAGCGTAAGTCCCACTGAAAGTGGTTCATGCCTGGTTGGATCGCGGTGAGATGCTTGAGGGCGTCGGCCCGCTGCTCGCTCGTTGACTCCGAATCCTCGGCGGCCTTCGACTTCTTCGTTTCGGACGTGTCTTTGAGGTGCAGGTGGAACTCGCGGATCAGGGCCCCGGACGAATCGGTGAACGAGAGCTCGACCGGCGTCGAACCGTCATAGGTCTTGGGAATCTGGAAGAAGATCCGCGCGCCGAACGCCGGATTTTCACCGGCGTCGTGCGGCGCGCCCTCGTCTCCAGGCCCGCCGTATGCGTGGCTCAGCCAGGCACGCTCCGGCGTGAACAGCGCCGCGCGGTCGGCGGGCGGCGCGGCGCGTCCGGTCATCTGCTCCAGCAACGTCAGATTGTCGAGAATCCAGAACGCACGCCCGTGGGTCGCGATCGCGACGTCGCCCTGCCGCGTGTCGATGGCGATGCCCCGCACCTGTACCGGGGGAAGATTGAGCGAGAGCGGCCGCCAGCTCGCCGCGCCGTCGAGGCTCACGTACACCGTGGTCTTGGTGCCGAGGAAGAAGAGGTTCGAGTCGGCGGGATCCTGACGGATCACGAACCCGTACGCGTCCTTGGGCAGCCCGGCCGTGATCGGCGTCCAGTGCCGCCCGAAATCAGTGGTCTTGAATAGGTACGGCGTGAAGTCGTCCCACATGTAGCGCTGCGCGGCCAGATACGCCGTGCCGCGGTCGACGTGCGAGGGCTCGACGGAGCTGATGTCGCACCACGTGGGAAGCGCGGGCGGCGTGACGTTCGTCCAGTGCGCACCGCCGTCCGTGGTCACGTGGACGAGGCCATCGGAGGAGCCGGCCCAGATCACGCTGTCGTCGCGCGGGGAGACGGCCAGCGCCGACACCGACGGATATACCTCCGCGCCCGACTGATCGATGTCGATCGGGCCGCCGCTCGGTGCCTCCGTCGCGGGATCGTTCCGCGTGAGGTCGGGGCTGATCGTCTTCCACGTGGCGCCATGGTCGTCGCTGCGCATCACGTACTGCGACCCGACCAGGAGCTCATCCGGATTGTTGGGCGAAAAAAGAATGGGATGCGTCCAGGCCCAGCGGTACTTGAGCTCGGCCGAGGACGCGGCGTCCTGATAGTAGGGCCAGGGGCTGATGCTCTTGAACTCGCCGATCGCCCGATCGTACGTCATGAACAGACTGTAATAATCGGCCCCGTACGTGATGTCCGGCCTTCCGGGCTGGGGCACGCTCGGCGTGCTCTCCCCGCCCGCCGACATCTTCCAATCGCTCAGCGAGATCTCGCCGTTGGGCGACGCGCTCGGCCCTTCCGTGGAGCCCTCGTCCTGCTGCGCCCCGTAGAGGTGGAACGGAAACCGGCCGTCGATGTTGACGTCGTAGAACTGCCCGGTCGGCTGGTTGTCCTCCGTGCTCCAGGTCTTGCCACCATCGGTCGAGACCGTGGCCCCGCCGTCGTTCCCCTCGAGCAGGATGTTCGGATCGCTGGGGTTGATCCACACCGTGTGGTTGTCGCCGTGCGGGGGGCTGAGAGCGGTGAACGTCTTGGCGCTGTCACGCGACACATAGAGCGCGTCGACCTCCGGCATGTACACGGTGTTCGCATCCGTAGGGTCGACGAAGATCGCCATGTAGTAGAACGCGCGCTGGCGGAGCTTCCACTCCGTGTTCACGCGCGTCCAGCTGTTGCCGCCGTCGTCCGACCGAAAGACGCCGCCGTCCTTGGCCTGAATGGTCGCGTAGACGACGTTGGGCGCGCTGGCGGCAACCGCGATCCCGATCTTGCCCAGCAGCCCGCTTGGCAACCCGGGATTGCGCGAGATGTTCGTCCAGTGCTCGCCCCCGTCGTTGGACTTGTAGATGCCGCTGCCCGCGCCGCCGCTCGAGAGGGACCAGGGCGTCCGGTAGGCCTGCCAAGTCGCCGCGTAGAGCACGTCGGGCGCACCGGGCTGCATGACCAGATTCACCACCCCCGTGCTGTCGTTCACGAACAGCACCCGCTGCCAGGTCTTGCCGGCATCGTTCGTCTTGAAGACGCCGCGGTTGGGACCGGGAACGAATACGTGGCCCAACGAAGAGGCATAGACCACGTCGGGATTCCTGGGGTCGACGATCAGGTTGCTGATGGTGTGCGTGTCCTCAAGGCCCGCGGCATGCCACGTCTTCCCCCCGTCCGCCGAGCGGAAGACACCGTCCCCGGTGATCATGTCGCCGCGGATGTCGCTCTCGCCCGTCCCCACGTAGATCACGTCCGGGTTGGACGGCGCCACCGCGATGGCTCCGATGCTGTTGCTCGAGCCCGGCAGCGTGCTGTCGGAGATGTTCCTCCACACGTTGCCGTAGTCGGTGCTCTTCCAGACGCCGCCGTCCACAGCTCCCATGTAGAAGAGGTTCGCCTTGCCCGGCACGCCGGCGACGGCGACCACCCGGCCGCCCACGTAGGGCCCCACGCTGCGCCAACGCAGTGCGCTGACGGGCGCGGAGATCTTTGTACCCTGGGCGTGCGCGCCCGCAGGGAGTGCGACCGCGGTGAACGTCACGATGATCGCGCGAACGATCCCTCGGCGCGACCAGCGAACAGCAGAGCGGCGTCTCATGATTCGGCCTCATTCCAGGAGAGAGCGGACGCGACGTTTGTTTGGCCGCGAGGGGTCGGCGAAGAGTGTCCGCGATGCATAGGGTCTGGGACCTGGGAAGGTGGAGATCGGCGTGTGACGGGGCAAGGCGAACGGAACCGCGGCGCCGCGCGGTGTCGCCGGGGCACATCTCCCACGCGGTGCGGCGGCGGTTACTTCGCGTGCGGCGCCGCCAACTGGACGGTCGCGAGCGCGACCGAATTCGCCTTGGGCACCGTGACCGTGGTCGTGAGTTGCGGGCTCAGCGCACTCCCCACGACGAGCGCCACCGGTTCGCCCCGGGGCGGATCGCACACCGCCACCCGCCCGTCGCTGTCGGTCAGCCCCTCCGACCGCCCTTCACGTGCGATCGGAATCCCCAGCACCCGGTACGAGGCTTCCTTCCAGGTCGCGACCACGCTGTCGCGCGGCACGTTCCATCCATCGCCATTCACCACGTGCACCAGCAGCACGGTTGCGGGCATCGGACCGTTGGGATCGCCGCACACGCCGCGCGCCGCCACGACGGCCGAGTCCAGATGGACCACCGCCGGCACCGTGTCGGTGAACGCCGCGAACGCGGAGTCCGTCGGGGAATTCTGCGCCACGCCCCCGATGGCGAGCTGCCGTTCGGCCGCCCGCACGGCGTACCGTCCCGGCAGCAGCCCGTCAAGGCGGAAGCGGCCCAGGGAGTCGGTGGTGGTCGTGTCGTTCGTGCCGGCGAGCCAGACGCGCACGCCAGCGGTGTCGACCCCGCGTATCGCGCCGGGGCGGTCGTGGTCGCCGCCCGTTGCGGCCGTCACGTACCCGTGCATCGACGCAGTGGGCGCATCCCAGTGGCTGCCGTCGGGCCACTGCGCGCCGATCACCACGCCGCCGCTGACCATCACGCGCGTCCGCGTGCCGCCAGACGACCGCGAACCCGCCGCGAAGCCCCGCGACACCAGTTCGGGGGAGGCGATCGACCACGAATCGATGAATACGACGCCGTTCGGCATCGCGCGGAAGGAGATCGCGCCACCGGCTCCCGCGGCGCGCTGCCAATCCGGGAGGCCTGTGTACTGGAATTCGAGCGTCCGCACCGCGGGATGCGTCCGGTCGATCCACAGCACCCCGCGGACGTCCACCAGCCGGTCGCGCCCCGGCGCCGGCTCGAACGCGAGCCCGATCTCGCCGGTGTGGGCCGCGGCGGAGTCGGCGATGGAGAAGCAGTGCGTGGCGGCAAAGCTGTCGTCGAGCAGAACGTCCACGTCCGGCGCCCCCAATTCGGAATCCGTGCCGCGTTCCAACCGATAGCCGTGCGCGGCGAAGTAGGCGGCCGTCGCGATCGGTACGTACGGGCGCGACGTGCGCGCCGACGCCCGCCGTATCTGCTGCCAGGCCACCGACGCCCGGTCCTCGCCGAACAGGCGCTCGTATTCGATCAGCTGCATATCCCCGGGCCGCGAGGCGCGCGCAGCCACGGACGCGAGCAAGGCGGCGCCCGCTTGCTCCCACAGGCCGAGCGCCTGTTCGCGGTCGTTGCGGTCCGGACACTGCTCCCCCTCGCTCACCGTCACCTTTTCCAGCAGCGAGGGCAGGGGTTCGAGCGTGAAGTTCACCTCCAGCGTCGACCCGGCGCTGACCAGCTGCTTGGAATCGACGGGGTGGAAGCCGATGCGCACCACCCGCAGGCGCACCGTGCCGGGGGGCAGCGCCAGCCAGAAGGCGCCCGCGGCGTCGCTGAGCGCGCGGGCCAGCGACACCCCGTCGGCGCCGAGCGCGGATACGACGGCGCCGGGCACCGGCTGGTGGCTCAACGCATCCCGCACCGCCCCGTGCGCTTGCTGCGCCAACGCGGGGCGGGCGCAGGCCACGAACAACACGGCGACCCAGCTCCGCAGACGCATTGGGTCGAATATGAGCGCCCATCGAGGGCGCGCAAGCGACGCTGTCCCGGCTCCGCAGTCAGGCCGGCCCCGGCGGATCGGGCGAAGCGAAACGAGCGCGGCCATTGACAGCGGGCCGCCTCCCCTCAGCTTTTGCCTCCTGCACGCAGCGGGCGCGGTTCGTCTGCAATTCTCGGTAGCGGTCTGGAGGGTTCGATGAAAACGATTGCTTCGCTGACTCTGGCTCTGACGATTTTCGGCGCCGCGCCCGCGGTGGTACGGGCGCAGGCCCGCGGAACCGGTTCCGCCACCATCGCGACGCCGATCGTGCTGCACGCGGCGCGGCTGTTCGAGGTCGTACCGGGGCGGATCGTCAGCCCCGGCGAGGTGCTGATCCAGGGCGACCGCATCCAGGCCGCCGGCACGTCGGTGCCGCATCCCGCCGGCGCGAGAGTCATCGACCTCGGGGACATGACGCTGATGCCGGGACTGATCGACGCCCACGTGCACCTCTTTCTGCACCCGGCGCCGCCCTCGGAGGGCATGCAGACGGTGGACGAGTCGGCGCCCGAACGGACGATCGAGGCGACGCTGGCCGCGAAGGCCGACTTGATGGCGGGCTTCACCTCCGAGCGCGAGATGGGCACCGAAGGCGCGGGCCCGGCGGACGCCGCCGTGCGCGATGCCATCAACCGGGGGCTCATTCCGGGCCCAAGGCTCCGCATCAGCGGCATGGCGATCTCGATCCTCGGCGGCCACGAGGACGCAATTGGTTTCAACCCGGCGCAACACGTCCTGGGGAATGCCGACTACGCCAACGATACCGAGCAGCTCATCGAGACGATCCGCGAGCAGCACAAGGAAGGATCGAGTTTCGTGAAGATCTACGAAACGGGGCCCGACGAAATGGTGCCGGACGGCTCGGCTCCCTGCATGGGTAATCCGATCTGCGCGCAGCTCGGGATCGGCGAGCAGGCGGGCGACCCGCAGTTCTGGGATTTCCATACGCCATATCAGTATACTGAAGAACAGCTCCAGGCAGCCGTGGCCGAGGCCGCTCGGCTGAACACCAACGTGGGCGTGCACTGCCAGGGCGAGCCGGCGGCGCGGTTTGCCGTGGAGGCGGACGTGGCGTCCATCGATCACGCGACGCAGCTCAGTGACGGGACGATGCAGATGATGAAGGAGAAGGACATCCCCGCCGTGCCGACGTTCACCATTTTCGAATACTTCGCGGATCACGCGGGGAGCGCAGCGGCGGCCGCGCGCGAACACGCCATGCTGGAGTACAAGATCCGCGAGTTCAAACGGCAGGTCGCGGCGGGGACCCCGATGGCTGTGGGGTCGGACGTGGGGCCGTTCCCGCACGGGACGCAGGCGAGGGAATTCGAGTTGATGGTGAAGTACGGGATGACCCCGCTGGCCGTGCTCGAGGCCGATTACCGGAACGATCCGCGCATTCTGACGTGGCAGAACGAAGTGGGACAACTGACGCCCGGATACTTTGCAGACGTGATTGCGGTGCCCGGGAATCCGCTGCAGGACATTACGGCGGTAGAGCGCGTGCAGTTCGTAATGAAGGGCGGCGTCGTGTACAAGGGCGAGGGCGTTCACGCGCCCTGAGGCGCCGTGCCGCGTGCGCACAGACCGGCGGCCTCCGAACTCGTTGTTGGAGAACGCATTCGCCCGCCGGTCGCCAAGATGATCTCAATACGATTATACCGGCACCCCTCCCAAGCGCCATGCCTACGGAACGCCAAGGCCGTGCGGGAGGCAAGGGGCGACGTTCTCACCCTATGAACGAGCGCCCTACCACCCCGATCCGGACTCAACTCTCGATGCGATTCCGGCCACCCTGCTTCGCGCGATACAGCGCCCGGTCTGCCGCCTTCACGACGTTCCCGGGCTCGGCCGAGCCGCGTGAATGCGCGGCGCCGATGCTCACCGTGACGGCGGTTTCCCGTCGCTTCGAAACCCCAGCGCGGGGGGTCTTCGGCTTCCGTCGGGGGCGCTTGGGGCCGCGGATGGTGAACGCCGCCTCGGCCACCGCCTCGCGCAGCGTCTCGAGATGCGGTGCACTCTCTTCAGCGGTCTTCCCGGGAAAGAGTACGGCGAACTCCTCCCCGCCGTAGCGGAATGCTCGGCCACCGCCCCGGACCCGACTCAGGCAACCGGCCACCATGCGCAGCACCTGGTCGCCGGTGTCGTGACCGTAGGTGTCGTTGAACGCCTTGAAGTGGTCCACGTCAACCATCGCTACCGTGTACGTGCCGTCCAGCCGCTTCAACATGTCGTCGAATGCCCGCCGGGCCGGAAGACCGGTGAGCTCGTCGCGGTACGCCATGGCGTAAGCCGTCTCCACGGTGGCAACCGCGAGCACGAGCCCCGCGTTGGACAGGTACAGCGTCGCGCGTCCGCCGGCCGGCCCCGCGCCCACCGCGATCACGCTCGCGACCGCCGCCCACAGGAATCCCCGGCTCTCGAATTCGGGCCGCCATAAGGTGCGGACGACGAGGACGGCGAGCGCCGCCAACGCGACGATGGCCGCGGGCTGCCCGAGCGGCAGCCACGAGAGCGTGCGCGGCGGCAGGATCGCAAAGTCGAAAGCGCGGGCCGTAGCCTCCGGATACACCGCGGAGAGCAGCCAGACGCCGAGCACCGCCACCGCCGGGACGGCGAGCAGGCCGAGGCGCTGCAGCCACACGATCGTGAACAGGCCGCGTTCGTCAAGCAACGCCAACACCGCGAGCGTGGCGGGGAGCAGCATGGCCACCGCGCGCACGACCGCCGGCCCGGCGAACGGTGTGGCCGAGTCGAATGGAATGAGCCAGCGCAACGCCCCGTCTGCGAGCGCAAGGGCGGCGAGGGCGAGCAGCAGGCGACCGCGCCCGAACCGCCAGGCGAGCAGCGTGGCCGCGACGAGGACGACGATCGGATAGGCACGGACGACGGGCGCCGCCGAGGGAGCCGCCGCCCCCCAATGGACCAGCGCCAGCGCGGCGGCGAGCAGGATGCCCTCGGGGAAGACGAGGGCCATCAGCTTCTGCGTCAGCATGGGCGCGAGAATGACGACCGAGCCGTGCGAGAGGTGACGCGTCCTCGGCGCGGGCGCGGGGGGCGCGCCCTTGCCGGCCAGATCAGTACTCGGCGACCGCTACGGCATGTGCACCTGCGCCGTATCCGGCAGCACCCGCACCCAGATGTTGCGGAAGCTGATCGGCGCGCTCGGATCGCCGTGCGCCTGGAGCTTGATCGGCTCCGGCCCGTGCGCCTTGTAGGACGGCTTGCCGATGTAGAGCGTCGGCCCCAACAGCGCCACGTGGTTCTGCACCAGCACACCATTGTGGAAGGCCGTCACGTACGCCGGTGTGTCGAGCGAGCCGTCTTGCTTGAACGTCGGCGCCGTCCATATGACGTCGTAGACGTTCCACTCGCCCGGCTTGCGCATGGCGTTCACCAGCGGCGGATACTGCTTGTAGATGGCCGCCGCCTGGCCGTTCACGTACGTGGCGTTGTTGTACGAGTCCAGAATCTGGATCTCGTACCCGTCGTCGCCCGGACCGGTCGAGGCGAGAAAGACGCCGCTGTTGCCGCGCGCCTGCCCCGAGCCGGTGATCCCCGCGGGCACGCGCCACTCAAGGTGCAGTTGGTAGTTCGTGAATGAGCGCTTGGTCTCGATGTTATCAGCCTTCTTGTTCACCGTGAGCACACCGCCGTGCACGTCCCATGCTGCCGGCGAGTGGTCCTGGGCCGAGACCCACTGGGACTCATCGTGGCCGTCGAAGAGGACGACGGCGTCGGATGGCGGATCGAGATCGGTGCGGCCCGGCGTGACGACGGCCGGGACGGGCTTCCAGACCTCGGTCTCTTCGGGGCGGGGCTTGGTGCCCTGCGCGCTCGCCGACGGGGCGGCAACGCAGACGAACATCAGGACGGCAAGGGTGGCGGGCGCCTTCATGACGGGAATCTCCAGATGGAATGGCGTGCGCGCGGGGGCGCGTGCATCCTGCATGCGGACCGCGTTCAGCGCAACCACCCTTCCACCTTGGCCCGGCTCGGCACGCCCCCGGCGTGCACCACCTTCCCATCGATCACCACCCCCGGCGTGGCCAGGACGCCGTACCGCATGATGTCCTGGATATCCTCCACCTTCTCCAACTCCACGTCCACGCCGGCCTCCCGCGCGACGGTCTTGAGCAAGGCGATGGTGTTCCGGCAATTGGGGCAGCCCGTACCGAGCACTTTGATGTTCGTCATGACGTTCTCCATGTCTCCGTTCACAGCACCGCGTTGAACACGTAACCCACGAGCAGGATGCCCGCGGCCACCACCAGCACGAACGTCGCGATCAGGCGCACCTTGAGCACCTTGCGCAGGATCACCATCTCGGGGAACGAGAGGCCGATCACGCTCATCATGAAGGCGAGCACGGTCCCCAGCGCGGCCCCCTTGGCGAGCAGTGCCTGCACGATGGGAATCACCCCGGCTGCGTTGCTGTACATCGGCACGCCCACGAGCACGGCCAGCGGCACCGCCCACCACACGTCCCGTCCCATGAACGAGGCCATGAAGGCCTGGGGCACGTAACCGTGGATCACGGCGCCGATCGCGATGCCGGCGAGGATGTACGGCCAGACTCTCCCGACGATCTCGTGGACGGCGGCGAACCCCGCCGCGAGGCGCTCGGCAAGCGTCAGGCGCTCGTGCGCATTCTGCGTCTCCACGCGAGGCATCTCGCGCACCCAATCTTCGAGCGACGACTCCATGCGCAGCCGTCCGATCACCCAGCCCGCCACGATCGCCACCGACAGCCCGAGGCCGAGATAGAGCAGCGCGATCCGCCAGCCGAACAGCGCCAACAGCAACGACAGCGCCACCTCGTTGACCATCGGCGCTGAGATCAGGAACGAGAAGGTGACGCCGAGCGGCACGCCCGCCTGCACGAACCCGATGAACAGCGGCACCGCCGAGCAGGAGCAGAACGGCGTGACGATGCCGAGGCTCGCCGCCATGACGTTGGCCACGCCTTCCCGGCGGCCGGCCAGCAGTGCGCGGGTGCGCTCGGGGGTGAAGTACGAGTTCACCATCCCCATCACGAACACCACGCCGGTGAGCAGGAGCAGGACCTTGGGCGTGTCGAAGAGAAAGAACTGCAGCGACCCGCCAAAGTGGCTCGACGGGTCCATGGGCAAAGCGGCCACCAACGCCGCCGAGGTCGGCCCCAGTGCGAGATACGCGGCCAGCCAGACCAGTGCCGCAGTCCCGACGAACGCTCGCGGATGGGTGCCGGGCCAGCCGGTGCCGGCCGCCGTCACGCGCATGGCAGCCTCGTGCCGACGTCGAGGTCGGCAACCTGAGCCTCGGTGAGGAGTGCGCGCACCGTATCGAGTACGAGCCGCTGCTCGGGCGCGGGCGCGTCGATCACGCGGTAGCGCACCCACAGTCCGTCTCGACGGTCCTGCACGAGGCCGGCTGCCAGTAGATAACGCAGATGACGCGACGCCTTGGACTGCGAGAAACCCAGGATCGCTTCCACTTCGCACACGCACAACTCACCGTGGCGGAACAGCAGGGCGAGGATGTCGAGTCGCGTGCCGTCGGACAGTGCCTTGAATGTCTGACTGAGACTTCGCATGACCGGGTTCCTCCTGCGAAGGAGTGAACCCGTCTACGCGATTACACGGCATCGGCACGCTCCCGACGTCCTGTAGGCACTTTCCCGATGAATCTTGACTTCCTGGAAGCAACGAACGGCAGGATGGCGCAAAGCCTCCTGTGCATCCGTCCCGCCGCCCCGCGGATCAGGCCGCCTCGATCTCCGACGCGTCGACCAACGCTGCCTTTGCGTGCACACGGCCGCGTCCCAGATACGCGCCCATGGCCACGCCTGTCCCGAGCACGGCGAGCGAAGCGGCGAGGCCAGGCTTGATCGTCATCACGAGCACGATGGCGAGCGCGAGCCCGGTATTCGCGCCAGACAGCAACGCCATGATCAGATCCCGAGCCCCGTCATTCGGAAGCTCGCGCCCGGCACTCTGGAGTCGCCCGACGGTGGCTCGTGCCTCGGCCGCGCCGCGCCGGCCCACCACGGCGCCGCTCGCCAACAGCAAGAGCGCGCCGGCAAACCCCGCTTGCACCCACCCCTGGCGCCAGTGCCAGTGGCTGGCAGTCATGTACGCACCGGTCGCCATGAGCGTGATGACGGCAATCGGAAAGACGCGCGCCGTCGAGCCCATGAGCCGCGCCCAGTCCATGGATTCGCGGAGCGTCGCCGCGGCCGCGCGGCGAGCCGCCGCGAAATGCACGATACTGGATGCTGCGGTCGCGGCAAGGAGTGCCAGCAGATGGAAGAACAGGGCGATCTGGTAGCCGGTCATCGATGGTCGGGTGGGGGTGGCTGGCGCGCGAGACTCGGGCGGATGCGGCGATATTTTGCCTTCTTCTGGAACTCCACGCAACCGGTATGGCAGCCGGACCACCTCAGGGGTTGAAACCGAACCCAGCAAACGGCTCCTCGGGGTCGAGCCCGGCCTATGCCAACCCGCCCCGCACCCCTACCTTGGGGATGTGCCCCGGACACTTGCCGCGGGGCGGCGGGCGTGTGACATTACTATATAACCAGTAGAGAATATAGGCATATCGACCGGCCCGCCGGCCGGCACCCAAACCGATTCGAATCGCCATGCGCGTCCCCAAGTTCCGCTTTCGCTTCCACTGGGAAGCCCTGCTCTGGCTCGCCCTCGGCATCTTCGTGGGCCACCGCCTCTGGCCCCAGGTCGCCGCCGCTGCCGGTGTGTCCTCGTCCGATGTCGCCGCCGCTCCGGCCTTCCAACTCACCACCCTCGACGGGCACGTGGTGACCAGCGATCAACTCCGCGGGAAGGTCGTCCTGCTCAACTTCTGGGCATCCTGGTGCCCCCCCTGCCGGTTCGAGATGCCCGGTTTCCAGTCGGTGTATGACCGCAACAAGAACAAGGACTTCGTCGTGGTCGGCGTCTCGATGGACGCCGGGAGCGTGGCCAGCGTGCAGAAGTTCCTGGCTGAGAATCACATCACCTACCCCGTGGCCATGGCCACCGGCGACGTGGTCGAGAGCTATGGGGGCGTGAACCTGCTGCCCACCTCCTTCCTGATCGACAAACAGGGTCGCATCCGCAACGAGGTGCACGGCATCTTCGCCGCGGTGGCGCTGGAGCAGGCGGTGCAGCGCCTGCTCGCCGACTCGACCGCCGACGCAGCCGGCACGTGATGAACGACCCGGCCTCGGTATCCCTCGGGCTGGCCTTCGTCGCCGGGCTGGCGTCCTTCCTCTCGCCCTGCGTGCTGCCCCTGGTGCCGAGCTACGTCACGTTCGTCACGGGCATGACGCTCGAAGATCTGACGGTCGAGGGAAGCGCCCAGGCCCGGCGCGCCGCCGCCGTCCACGCGGCCCTGTTCGTGCTCGGGTTCACGCTCGTGTTCGTTGCCCTCGGCGCCACGGCCACGGCGCTCGGCGGCATGCTGCGCCGCTCGCTGCCGCTTCTCCAGCAGGTAGGCGGCGTGGTGATCGTGCTGTTCGGGCTTTACCTGCTTGGCGTGCTGCGATTGCCGGCCTTGATGCGCGAGCGCCGCGTGCAACTCGCGTCCAAACCTGCGGGACGGTTCGGCTCCGTGGTGGTCGGCATGGCGTTCGGCGCGGGATGGACGCCGTGCGTGGGACCGGTGCTCGCCTCCATCCTGCTGTACGCGGGAATGAAGACGACGATGGCGAAGGGCATGATGCTGTTGGGCGTGTACGGGTTGGGGCTCGGGGTCCCTTTCTTCATCGCTGCGGTGGCGCTCAACTGGTACCTGGCCGGCGCGCAACGGCTGAGGCGCTGGCTGCGACCCATCGAGATCGGGGCCGGCGTCGTGATGATCGTGGTCGGCGTGCTTCTGTTCACGGGCAAGTTCACCGTGCTCTCACAGTTCTTCGCGGGGTTCGGCCTGCCGGGGTAGCTTTCGCCGCGTGACGTCTGCCCGCGAACGCTTCTTCGCCTTTCGCCGCACGATCCCGCATCCGCCCAAGCTCGACCGCCAGACCGTGCGAGCGGGTGGGCTCGCGCTCGCCGTGTTCACCTCACCCCCCGTTGGCGACGCGCCGCCCCTGCTGTGCGTGAACGGCGGCCTGATCGTGGACCACGCCATGCTGTGGCCAGCGCTCTCCCCGCTGGCCGCGGGCCGACAGCTCATTCTCTACGACCAGCGCGGGCGCGGCGCCTCGCAGCCGCCCGCCGATCCGCTCGCCGCGCGGATCGAGGACGATGCCGGCGACGTCCCCGCCCTCCGGCGCGCCCTCGGCATCCGCGAGTGGGACGTGTTCGGCCACTCATGGGGTGGAGGCATCGCCATGCTCGCCGCGGCGCAGGACCCCGCCGGCGTGCGGCGGCTGGTACTCGCCGATTCGGTGGGGCCTACCAGCGCGTGGATGGCGCCGCTGCGCGCTCAAGCCATGGCCCGTTCCACCGACGCCGACCGCGCCGCCCTGGCCGGCATCAGCGACGAGATGCTGGGCGAACCCGATCCCGATATCCACCTCGCGCACCTGCGTGCATCGTATGCCGCCTGGTTCGTGGATCAGCGCTTCGCGGCCACGTTCCCGATGCCCAAGACAGCGAGCCCCACCGGAACGCCGGTGCTCGCCCGGCTGCGCCGCGAGGGCTACGACTGGCGCCACGACGTGCGCGCCATCAGCGCGCCGACGCTCGTCATGCATGGCGACGGCGATGTGCTGGCGCCGGCAGTTGGGCAGGAACTCGCGGCCACGATTCCCGGCGCCGCGTTCACGCTCCTGCCGCACTGCGGACATTTCCCGTTCTGGGAGGCGCCGGCCGAGTTCTTCTCAGCCATTTCAAGCTTTCTTGCGTAGTTCAGGCGTGCACCTTCTGGCGACCCTCATGCTGGCCGCACTCGCCGCGGCGGTTCCCCCGATGGCCCCTCCGGGACCGATCTTCGTCTGGGTCCAGCCGTCCACCACGCTGGCGGGCTGGCGGGCCGATGACACCCTTCAGGTCGAGCGCGCCCTCGCCGCGTGGAGCGGCATCGTGCCGTCGGTCCGCTTCGCGATCACCGACGACTCGGCCGACGCCACGGTGCGGGTTACCTGGGTGGACCGCTTCGCCCACCCGATGACCGGCGAATTGCGCGTCGTGCGCAACGAGAGCGGCGACGTGATCGATGCCTCGGTGCGTCTGGCCGTGCACCATCCCGACGGACGGCCTGTATACGGCGACGCGATGAGCGCGCTGGCGATGCACGAGTTGGGGCACCTGCTCGGTCTGCCCCATTCGTCCGACCCTTGGAGCATCATGGCGCCCACCGTGCGCGTGCGTGCGCTATCGAGCCAAGACAGCATGGCCCTCCGCCGCGCGTTCGCGGCAGAGGGCCATCGCCTGCTGCCGGATGCGAGTGTGACTAGTCGTTCGAGATCCTGACCGTCCGCGTCTTCCGGTCGCGGACGATCTGCAGTTCCACCGACGCGTCGCCAGCGTGACGCTCGAGCGTACGCCGGAGTTCGCCCACGCTGGCAACCGCGACTCCGGCGGCCTTCACTATCACGTCGCCCTCGCGAAGCCCGGCATCGGCCGCCGGCGTGCCCCGCGGCGCCTTCAGCACCAGAACGCCTTTGTCCACGCCGAAGGCACGGCCGAGGTCGGCGCTCACCGTGTTCATCATCGCGCCACCCAGCGCCGCCATGTCGGGGTCGAACCGGTAGAACGACAGCGGCGGGGCGGCGGGGGCGGGGGCCATCATCCCCTCCACCACTGCCACGCGCGGCGCGGCGAGCGCCACCGATTCGGTGGGCGCTGCGGGCGCCGACGGTGCGAAACCGTTCACTCGCAGCGTGAACGTGCGCGGCGCCTTGCCCACGACCACCGGATAGTCGCGCGCTTCACCGTCTCGCTCGAGGCGCACCACGACTCGGCGGTTGGGCTGGAGGAGCCCCGTCATGGAGATGGCCTTGCGGGTCACGTCCTGGCCGTTGAAGGCGAGCAACAGATCGCCGCGCAGGATGCCCGCATGCTCGGCGGGCGAGTCGGCGTCCACCGACACGACCTCGGGATACGTGAGATAGCGCACGTAGAAGGCGCCGCCGCGCACGTCGGTGATTGGCGCGCCCGCGAACGTCACGCCGATCCACCCCTTGGGCGCCACGTCGGACGGAATGTCCATGGCCACCGAGTACTGCCCGGCGTCATGCTGCCCCTCGGACATCGCCTCGCGCTGCGCTTCGGCGGCCCGCTGGAGGCTCAACTCCACCGTGCCGCGTTCAATGCCCGCCAGACGGCTCACCATGTCCGACATCTCGGTCGCCATACGCTCCCGATCGTCGGGCGAGATGGGTGTTCCGAGGTAGACCCGCTGCAGCGAATCGAGGCGGTCCATCAGATCGATCACGACCACGCGGGTGGAGTCCTCGATGCACTTTCCATTGATGCATACCTGCGCGCGCGGCCTGGCGGTCGGGCGCGGAGCATGTTGGGCCAGTGCCGACGCGGCGGCAAACGGCGCCAGCGCCATGACCATCGCGAGCGTGCGGTTGGAATTCGTCAGCGAACTGCGCATTGCGACACCCTTTCCGGACATCAGAAGCTGTTGACGCGCATCCCGGCGGGAAGCGCGGTATTGAGCTGGCGCAGCGTGGCTTCGCGCTGGCCGAGCGTGGTCAGGTAGTAGTCGTTGATCACCGGATCGTACGGCGCGTCGTTGAGCGCCTGGCGCATGGCGTGCGACACCTGGTCGAGCGCTGCCAGTCGCGTACGCATGGACGACGGGCTCTCGATGCCGTGGACCGCGGTGTCGTTCTGGGCCAGGAATGCCGACGCGTTCTGGTAGACGAGTTGCGCACGGTCGCGGGCCGCCCGGGCGTCCGCCACAGACTGGAAAGCGACGCCCTGCGAATCGCTCGCCGCGGCCATCAGCGCGGGCGTCGCGACCGGCAATCCGGGCAGCGGCGCGGCGCCGGCCGTGACGCGACCGATCACCGTACCGCCAGCCACGAACAACAGCGCCGCGGCGACCTGCAGCCAATGGCGGCCGTGCCGACCGCCGGAAATGGCCGCCAGCCCCACTGCCGGCCTGGCGATCAGCCGTTCGGCCCGGAGCGCCGGAGCCAGCGATTCCCAGTGCGTGAGCGGAAGTCCGATGCTCGCGCGCTCCGCTGATGCCAGGTCGACGAGCCCGCGATGAGCATCTCGCTCGGCGGCGCAGTCCGCACACCCACCGAGGTGGGCGAGTTCGGCGGCCGTCGGCTCTTCGTCGGCCAGCGCCGCGAGGCGTTCAGGAGACAGGTGCGACATGTTCCACTTCCCTTCGTTCGGGTGCATCGACCAGATGCGCGAGCAGTTTGCGGAGCTTGGCCCGCGCCTTGAACAGTTGCGACTTGGAACCGCCGGCAGTGATGCCGAGTTCTGCCGCGATTTCTTCGTGCGTGTAACCCTCGACGTCGTGCAGCAGGAACACCGTCCGGGCGCCCGGCGAGAGCTGGGCCGCCGCTTGTTCGATGGACGCCATGACGAAGGTCCGGTCGGTGTCGGGCGTCACCGCCACGGCGTCGTCCTCCATGTCAACTTCGATCTTCGCGAGCCGCCGGGTCCGGCGCAGCGCGTTGAGCGTTCGGTTCACCGCAATGCGATGCGCCCACGTTGCAAACTGCGAGTCGCCACGGTACGTGGGCAACGCGCGAAAGATCTGGATCCAGACCTCCTGCGCGATGTCCTGCGCCGTGTCGTGATCCGGCCCCGCCAGCCGGCGTACGACCATGTCGATGCGCGGGGCATGCCGGGCCCACAGGGCCCGCATCGCCGCTTCATCGCCCTGGATGGCGCGTCGGATGGTGGCGTGCTCGTCGCTCATGAGTTCGAAGAATTGGTCAGCCTGCCGTATGAAAATGGTTTACCGGGCCAAACGCCATCCGGATCGAAGATCAAATGTTTTTTCAGCGCCGGCGCGGTGACCGAAGCCGTCTCTTGTTCGTTTGACTACGTGCGGCCATGTTGCGCGGCGCTCCGACGGGGCCGGTCCCGCAAATTGGAGCATCCCGCCCCGCCTACTGTATCAGCGTTGTTCATCGGCCCAGGAATCCCGTGCTGCTGCACTCCCTTCTCACCGCCATCGTGATCGCCGGTTCCAGCCACCCAACCCCGCTGCACGTGCCGGGTGATGGGCTGCCGACCGCACAGCCGGCGGAAGTGGGCATGTCGGCCGCGAGGCTGGCCAAGATCAACGACGTCATCGCCCGCGGAATCCGCGCTGGCGTCTACCCCGGCGCCTCGGTGTTCGTGGGCCGGCAAGGCTTCGGCGTCGTGGAAGAGGGGTTCGGCCACCTCACCTGGAGCCGCAACAGCCCCCTGGTGGTGCCCGACCGCACAATCTACGACCTGGCCTCGCTCACCAAGGTGATCGGCACCACGACGGCGATCATGGTGCTGTACGACGAGGGCAAGATCGGGTTGGATGATCCGGTCTACAAGTACCTCCCGGCCTTCTCGGGCGGGGAGAAGGACCGCGTCACCGTGCGCATGCTGCTCGAGCACCGCTCGGGACTGCCCGCAGGCCGCGATCTGTGGCGGACGGCGCATTCGCCGGAAGAGGCGCGCGAACAGGTGCTCGAGACGCATCTCTATACCCGGCCCGGCGCGGAGTTCGTCTACTCCGACCTCGGCGCTGATGTGCTCGGCTTCATCGTGGAGCAGGTGAGCGGCGAGCCGCTCGACCAGTTCCTGGCCGAGCGCGTGTTCGAACCCCTGGGAATGCACGACACGGAGTTCCGGCCCGATCGCGCTTTGGACGAGCGCGTGGCCCCCACCGAGCCCTGGTCGCGGCGCGGCTTTCCGCTGCAGGGCGAGGTCAACGACGACAACGCCGACGCTCTGGGTGGAGTGGCCGGCCACGCGGGGCTGTTCAGCACCGCGTCCGATCTCGCGATCTTCGCCCAGATGATGCTCAATGGCGGCACGTACGACGGCGTGCGCATCGTATCCGACAGCACCGTGAAGCTGTTCACGACGCGCGCGCCCGGCGCCGGTACCCGCGCCCTGGGGTGGGACACATGCGCCGGCGAGGGCGGGTGCGGCGACTATCTGAACCAGAGCGCGTACGGGCACACCGGGTTCACCGGCACCTCGATCTGGATCGACCCCGACCGGCAGATGTTCGTGATCCTGCTGACCAATCGTGTGTACGAACCTCGGGTGCGCCACAGCTTCAAGGCGATTGCCGACGTTCGGGCTGATCTCGCCGACGCGTCGGTGGCGGCGGTGGAGAACTACGCCGACGGTCCGATGGTGATGCCGGCCGAGTGGCGAACGGTCCGGCAGGCCGGTTGGAACCGAGTGGTGCGCAAGCCGCGGAGAAGCGCGTGGCGGAAGTCGGCCGCGTCCAGAGTGGCGGCAAAGACCAGACCAGCCGGGCGGACCAAGGCGAAGGCGGTCGCGAAACCAAGCGCCACGACTACCGGCACCAAAGCGAAGACGGCCGGCGCATAGCCGCCCTTTTCGCCGACGCCTTCCATCCCGCTCCTGGTTCCGCGATCTTGCGGCGGAACCGGAGGAGCGACGAGCATGGCCGAATCAACCGAACCGACAGCCCCGGGAACCGCCGGCCAGGCGCTGGCGCCTACCGACGAGCAGGTCAAGCTCGCCCTTCGCAAGGTGAAGGATCCGGAGCTGAATCTGAACATCATCGACCTGGGCCTGGTCTATGATGTGCTGGTGGAAGACCAGACGGTGGTGGTCAACATGACGCTCACGTCGCCCGGGTGCCCGGCGGGCCCGCAAATCATGAACGACGTGGAGCGCGCTGTGCGCGCCATGCCCGGCGTGGCCGACGTGGTGATGAATCTGGTGTGGGAGCCGTATTGGACGCCGGAGAGGATCGAGCCGAGGGTCCGGGCGTACATGGGGTTGTGAGCTGCAAACGGGGCCGAATCAGCCCGCGCTGTTCGCAGTTCTCAATCCCGATACGGTGACTCCTCCACCGGTCGCCTCGCCCGATGCGGCGTGAGCGCCTCGAGAAACGACGGTTCCAACACCTCGCGCTGCCAGCGGCGCAATTCGGTCACGTCGGCGAGTTCTTCGGGCGTCTCGGGATTGCGCCGCGCCACCGCCTCGATCCGGTCCTTCGCACACAACACGCCGGGGTCCAGGTCCAGCCGCAGGGCCACCGCGTCGCGCGCCGTCTTGAGCGCCGACACCCGCGCGTCGAACTCCGGATCGCGGTCCCAACGACGCGCCTTCGGGAATCGGGGCAGATCGGCCTCGTCCACCGCCTTGCCGCGTGCTATCGCATCGATCAGTTCCTGGCCCTGCCGCTCGGCGATGCCGCGCGGCATTCCCTTCACGCCGGCAAGACCGCGCCTGTCCGTGGGCTGAAGGCGCGCCAGTTCGAGCAACGGCTCGTTGCCTATCACCCGAAAGGTCGCCCGGTCCAACTCCGAGGCCACGCCATCGCGCCAGCGCGCCAATTCGCGAAACACCGCCAGCTCGCGCCGCGTGAGGTCGCGCGCGCCCTTGATGCGCAGAAAGGCCAGGCCCTCCTCGTCGGGGGACCAACGAACGCTCTGCACGATCGCGAACTCTTCCTCCGCCCATGTGAGCCGGCCGGCGCGCTCGAGGTCGGCCTTCATGCGGTCGCGCAGCTCGAGCAGGTGCATCGTGTCCTGCGCCGCATACTCGAGCATGCCCGGCGTGAGCGGACGCAGCGACCAGTCGGCGCGCTGGTACTTCTTCTCCAGCTTCACGCCGAAGTACCGTTCGAGTAGCGCGGCGAGGCCGAAGGTGCGAATGCCGAGCAACTGCGCCGCCACACGCGTGTCGAAGATGCGCACCACGTCCCAGCCGTAGTCCTGGCGCAGCAGGCGCAGATCGTAATCGGCGTCGTGGAACACCACCTCCACGTCGCTGCGCTCCATCAGGGCCCCGAGTCCGTCCAACTGTGGCACAGCCAGCGGATCGATGATCGCCGACTGGTCACGCGTGGAGATCTGGAGCAGATAGATTCGATCGATGAACCGGTGGAAGCTCGCCCCTTCGGTGTCGACGGCGATCTCCCGCGCGGTGGAGATTTCACGCAGGAACCGGGCCGTCTCTTCGGGCGTGTCAAGAAACAGCGGGGTGTGGGGCTCGGGTTGCGCCACGCGCGTCCTCGATTGGGGTGAACTGCGGACAATCTAGCGTACTCCTCAATCGACCACGTCCCCTCCATGCCCCATGCCCGGTGAGTGGACGAACTCTCTGCCGCTCCGGCCGCAGGCGGCGCGAGCCCCGGCTTCCGCTGTCGCGGTTGCTGACCCCGACATTAGATTCTCTGAACGATGACGGCCAACGTGAATTGGAGCGGCACCAAGCCCACGATTTCAGCCGCCGAACGCCGGAAACTGGCCAGGTGGGGCGCGTTCCTCTTCCGGAACCGCGGATGGCTGCCCGTGCCGTTCATCCTCATCCCTTTGCTCGTACCGGGGCACTCGAGCACCGCGCAGTGGTGCGTCGGAGCCGTGATCATCGCCTTGGGCGAGGCCATCCGTCTGCCCGGGGTCGCGGCCGCGGGCACGGTGACGCGCCGCCGGTCGCGCGACGTCCAGCGGCTGGTGACCTACGGCGTCTTCGCCTGGACGCGCAACCCGCTGTACCTGGGCAATTTTCTCATCTGGACCGGCTTCGTGGTCGTGTCCGGGGTGTTCTGGTTCCTGCCGGTTGCGCTCGTGCTATTCGCGGCGGAGTACGCCCTCATCGTTCAGTATGAGGAGGGCGTGCTCGAGTCGATTTTCAGTGCGGAGTACCTGGCCTACAAGCGCGCCACGCCACGGTGGATCCCGCGACTACCGGCGGAGCGAGGGCACGGCCCCCACGCATGGGGCGAAGCCTGGCGGAGTGAGGCGAGCACCTTTCTGGCGTACGCAGTGCTGGCCCTGGCTTTCGTGCTCAAAGCCCGGATCTACTGAGACCCCTCCGCTGAGAACTCGAGGTTGAGAGCCTCGAGTTGTCGGTCTTGTGCCGCCGGTTCCTACCGCTGCGGTCGTCCCGGCGGATCGGCTCCCTCGAACACCGTCTTGTTCTTCTCGATGTACGATTTGAGCTGGACGGGGACGTCTTCCTCGGGAAAGATGGCGGTCACCGGACATTCGGGCTCGCAGGCCCCGCAGTCGATGCACTCGTCCGGGTGGATATACAGCTGGTCCTCGCCCTCGTAGATACAGTCCACGGGACAGACGTCCACGCAAGCGCGGTCCTTGACTCCGATGCAGGCTTCTGTGATCACATAGGGCATGAGTGCCTCGAAAATGGCTGCGAAGCAGACGCGATTCGACTAAGATAATCGGTGGCGCCCGGGCCAACAGGGTACGCCGTCCATTCCGCCCCGCCACCCTCTGCCGATGCGGCTCATCGTCAACGGAAACGCGTACGATCTGGCCGTTGCCGGCCACGAGATGCTGCTCGGGGTCCTGCGCGGACGGTTGGCCCTCACCGGCACCAAGCTGGTGTGTGGACGCGGGGAGTGTGGGGCGTGCACCGTGCTGCTCGACGGCAAGCCTGCCTATGCGTGCCTCACCTTGGCAGCCGGCTGCGAGGGCACGGCAATTACCACGATCGAGGGAATGAGCGCCTCCGCCCCCGCCCCCGACCAGCTCCACGCTCTCCAACAGGCCTTCATCGCCCACGACGCACTGCAATGCGGGTTCTGCACGCCGGGGCAGATCATGGCCGCGGCTGCGTTGCTCGCCGAGAACCCCCACCCCACCGAAGAGGACGTGCGGCACGGGATGAGCGGCAACCTCTGCCGCTGCGGCGCCTACCCGAAGATCGTGCGTGCCGTGCTCGACGCCGCCCGTCGGCTGGCGGACGCCCGTGGCGCCTAGAAAGCACGCGGCCAAGCCGCCGGTTCCCGCTCCGCCGGCGGACGCGCCGCGCGCCACGCGTTTCGTCGCCACCAAGGTCGAGATCGAGGGGCGCGAAGAAACGAAGATCGTCGAGCTCCCCGACCGCAACCCCGAGCCGTGGGACGCCGGAACCCCCCTGCACGTAGTGGGTCAGCGGATACCGCGCATGGACGCGGTGGAGAAGGTCACCGGCACGGCACGCTACACGGTGGACGTGCACCGCCCCGGCATGCTCTTCGCCGCCGTGGTCCGTGCCGCGGTGGCGGCCGGCCGGGTCGCCGGCCTCGATGCGTCTGCTGCGCTCGCCATGCCCGGGGTGCGCGGAGTGCTCACCCTGGACGACGTCCGCGGCATTCGCGCCGACGGGGGCCAGCTGCTCGACGACACGATCCACTACGCCGGCCAGCCGGTGTGCGCGGTGTGTGCCGACACCTTCGGGCTCGCCAACGCGGCCGCCGCGGCCGTGAAACTCACCGTGGAGACCGCGCCCCACGCGGTGACCGCTGAGCAGGCGCTGGCCGACGGCGCCCCCAAGGTCCGTGCGCGCGGCAACGAGTCGCCGCGCTCGCCGCGCGTGATCCAGCGCGGCGACGTCGAGGCCGGACTGCGCGGCGCCGAGATCACGATCACGCGCGAGTACCGCACGCCGGTGGCGCTCCACAGCGCGCTGGAGCCGCACGGCGCGGTAGCCGAGTGGGAGGGCGGCCGGCTCACCGTCTGGGAATCCACCCAGGGGATCTTCAATACACGGCGCGACCTGGCGGCGGCGTTCAAGCTCAGGCTGAACCAGGTGCGAGTGATGAAGGACTACATGGGTGGCGGGTTTGGCGCCAAGAACGGCGCAGCGGCGGCCAGCTATATCGCCGCTGCGCTCGCTCGCCAGGTGGGGCGTCCGGTGCGCTGCGTGTGGGACCGGGAGGGCGAACAGACGGACGCCGGCCACCGCTCGGCCACCGTCCAGCAGGTGACCCTGGGCGCGCGGCGTGACGGCACGCTCACGGCGATCGCGGTCGAGGCGACGATTCCCCTGGGCATCGGCGGGTGGGAGGCCGGCCCCGGCCGGATCTACCATGAGCTGCACGCCTGCCCCAACGTGCGCACCAGCGAGAAATTCGTATACACTAATGAAGGAGCGATGGCATCGTTCCGCGCGCCGGGACACACCGAGGGCGCGTTCGGGTTGGAAAGCGCCCTCAACGCCCTGGCCCGGGAGTTGCACCTCGACCCGCTGGAACTGCGGCGGCGCAACTACGCCCGCCGCGACCAGGTGCGCGACCGTCCCTATTCGGCCAAGCGGCTCGACGAGTGTTATCGCCAGGGCGCGGCGCGATTCGGCTGGACCGAACGCGAGGCGCGACGCGCAACCACCTCGGCCACGCGCATCCGCCGCGGGTTCGGCATGGCCGCCTGCACCTGGGGCGCCGGCGGCGGTCCGCCCGCGTACGCCACGGTGCGTCTCGATCGCGACGGCAGCGCGGAAGTGCTCACCGGCGCGCAGGACCTGGGCACCGGGTCCCGCACCGTGATGGCCCAGATCGCCGCCGAGGTGCTGGGCGCCCGCGTCGACGACGTGCGCACGGTCCTCGGAGACACCGAGCGGCTGCCCTTCGCGTCCAACTCCTGGGGCTCGATCACCACCGCGTCCGTGGGGCCGGCGGTGCGCGCCGCCGCCGAGGAGGCGCGCGACCGGCTGTTCGAGGCGGCGGCGGCGATGCTCGACGCCGGCGTGAACGAATTGACGGCGCGCGATGGCGTGATCGGGGTGCGCGGCAGCGAACGCACGATCACCTTTGCCGACGTGTGCGGCAGGCTGGGCGACGTGATGATCATGGGGCACGGCAGCCGCGGCCCGAACCCCGACGGCACGGCAATCTCGGCGTTCGGCGCGCACTTCGCCGAGGTCGAGGTGGACGTCGAGACCGGCCGCGTGCGCGTGGTGCGCATCGTCGCCGCGCACGACAGCGGGCGGATCGTCAATCCGACACTCGCCGAGAGCCAGCTCGAGGGCGGGGTGCTCCAGGGGTTGGGCTATGCGCTATTCGAGGAACGGGTGATGGACGCGCGCCTCGGACTCCCGATGAATCCCACGCTGCACGACTACAAGATTCCGACCATGGCCGACGTGCCGGTGATCGAGGGATTCTTTCTCGACGAGGCCGATGTGGTGGCCAATCACACCGGCGCCAAGGGGCTGGCCGAGCCACCGATCATTCCCGTGGCACCGGCCATCGCGGCCGCGGTAGCCGACGCGATCGGGGCGGAGATGGCCGAGATTCCGATGACGCCGTGGAGGGTGCTTGCTACCTTCTCCACGGCGGCGGGGCGCCAGCCTTCTTTTTGATCTCCGGATTCTCCCGGTACAGCGTTGCCGTCCGGCCGATCACCTGCACCACCTCGGCCGAGAGCATCTTGGCCAGGTCGGTCGCCACCTGCTTGGGCTTGGCGTCGGCGGCGCGGTTCAGTTGAACCTTCACCAACTCGTGCGTGCGCAGGGCATCGGCCACCGACTGGACCAGCGCCGGCGTGGCGCCCTGGTGTCCCAGGTGCACCGCGGCGGCGAGATGATGCGCTTCGGCGCGCAACTCGGCGCGTTGTTTGGACGTCAGAGCCATGATCGGTGCAGGCTGAGGTTCGGCAGCCGGTGGCGCGAGCGGCCGCTAGTGGCCAACGATGCGGGTGCCACGTTCGGAAAGTAATGGGAAGGGGTCGATCGCCTCGCCCTCCCAGTACTTGCCGTCGGGGGGCATGCGGAGAATCTGGAAGTGGAGGTGCGGTAGATTCTCCGGGGCGTCGCCAGTCGTGCCCACATAGCCGATGGTGTCGCCCTTGGTCACCAGATCGCCGGCGCTGAGCCCGCGCTTGTAGCCCTCGAGGTGCGCGTAGTAGTACACGAACTGGCCGCTGCGATCGATCGTATAGGCGGTGATGCCGCCGAGGGTATTGCTGGATAGCCGGAGCACCCGCCCGTCGTCAGCCGCCAGGACTGGCGTGCCTCGTGGCGCCATGATGTCGATGGCGTGATGGAACCGCCCCCCTTCGCGCGGCGAGTCGAAGGAGTCCTGGAGCGCATCGGCCGAGCCCCCCGCCACCGGAAGGATGAGGGCGTGCGAGACGAGCGTCGCATCGGCGGCCGCTGCGGTGAGTGCGAGCCGCGGCGCGACCAGCCGGCTGGCGGCGTCTGAGGGGGCCGCGTCGCCCGCATCGGCGTCCCCATTGGCCGCCGAGGGCCCCATGGCCGCCGCTGCGACGCGGCCCTCCGGCTCGGGCACCACGGCGGGCGCGAGGGTCTGAATGCACCCCGACGCACACAGGGCAGTGGCCAGGATGATGGGCATTCGCGAGCGCGTGGACATATCGGCGTAGAACGACGCGCCGGCCTCGACTCGGGCAACGACAGGACGCTAGCTCGCGGAAATCGGCGGGTGGTCGCGCCTCCGGAATTGACACGCTATCTTAGGTCGTTCCACCGAATCGCGCTGAAGAGGAGCACATGCCGCACCAGGACCGCCACATCGAAGTCAAGAAGAATCAGGGATGGGGAACCGTACTCCTGACCGTCGTCATCGTCGCGGTGATCCTCAGCGCCGTGACGTACATCCACAAGACGACCTACAAGTCGTACAACGATCTGACCTTCCACGCCAAGGGTAGTCAGGACAACAACTGATCGCGCCGGATCTCGGCGCCGGACGATGAGCGGCGGGCACGGAGCCCGCCGCTCTTCCATTACCGGCTCACAAATCCTGCGCGACGCGGCTGGCCACTCCGCGTTCCATCATCGACAACACCTCGTCGAGAATCGCGTGCCCGTGGTCGCGGGCGTACCAGCGGCGGACCTCGCGATACCGATCGTCGTTGGACAGCGCCTTTCCGGGACCGAGCACCCACGCCTGCAGCTCCGTGGGGCGCGGACCCCACCAGCCCAGCTCCCTGAAGTTTCGGTCGAGCAGCAGAACCACCGGAATGGAGCGCGATTTGCCAGTGAGGTGGGCCTCCATCACGTCGAGATTCGCGTCGCGGCCGAGGAGCCGCAGATCCAGCCCCGGTGCACCCTCCACCAGCCGCTGCACGACGGGCACGATGTTCACCGCATCGCCGCACCAGTCCTCGCTCAGCACCACCAGATGCCAGGGCCCGCCGAGTCGCGCCGCGCGGGCCGCGAATTCGTCGGGCACCCGGGCGTGCTCGTAGACAGCTCGCCACAGGTCGGCGTTCCTCTGCGCCGTGGGCAGCCATGCGTCAAAGGTCGGCGCCGATTCCCAGCGCGCCACGTCCAGCTCGAATGTCGTCGAAAGCATGAGAACCTCATCAACCTTGCTCGGGCGAGCGAATGCCCGCCATCTTCTATTTAGCGACCTGCGCAAGCCGTGTCCGTCGGCGCGCGCTTCATTTCAGTTGAGATTCGAATCGCCGTGCATCCCTTCACCTACCATCGCGCCCTGTCGCGCGACGACGCGGCAGCCCAACTGGCCCACGACGGTTCAGCGCCGATGGGCGGCGGCACGGACCTGCTCGTGGCAATCGAGGAGGGCGTGACGTCGCCGGCGAGGGTGGTGGACCTGCGCTCCGTTCGCGGCGCCGACGAAATCGCAGTCGGGCCCGACGGTTCGCTGCGCATCGGCAGCTCGGCGCACGTGCACGACGTGGCCCGGCATCCTGCGGTGCGGGGACGGTGGGCGGCATTGGCCCAAGCATGCGAGAGCGTGGGCACGCCCGCCCTTCGGCACATGGGGACGATGGGCGGCAACCTGTGCCAGCGTCCCCGCTGCTGGTACTTCCGGCGAGGGGTGTCCTGTTTCAAGAGCGGTGGCGACGCCTGCCCCGCTGTGGACGGGGAGAATCAGTACCTCGCGATCGTGAACGGAGGCCCGTGCCACGCCGTGCACCCGAGCGACCCCGCGGTGGCCCTCGCGGCGCTCGAGGCGACGATCGAGATCACGGGCGCCGCGGTCACGCGCTCCGTGCCCATCGGCCAGTTCTTCGTGGCGCCCGGCGGGCCGCTGGACCGCGAGACGGTGGTGGAGGCGGGCGAATTCGTGAGCGCCATCGTGCTGAGCACCGAATCGGCAGGCGGCGTGCAGCACTATCACAAGCTGATGCAGCGCGAGGCGTGGGACTTCGCACTCGTGAGCATCGCCGCGGTGCGGCGCGAATCGGGCGCAGTCCGGATGGCGATGGGCGGCGTGGCGTCCGCGCCCTGGCGCGTGAATTCGTCGGTGGAGGAGGACGTGGCGTCGGGTGGGCTGGACGACGATTCGATCGCGTCACTGGCCGAGCGCGCCTTGTACGACGTCACCCCGCTGTCCAAGAACGGTTACAAGGTGGAATTGGCGGGCGCCCTACTTCGCCAGGCGATGCGCGAACTCGGCACCTGAACGTTGGCTGCTCGTCCCCCTTCCCCCTGCCCCCCTCCCATGCTTCCCGAATCGCTCCCCCCGGCCGCCTATCTGGTGGACGTGCGCTGGGGCCTGGCCTATCCCCTGCACCGCGTCGTCACGGGAATCGGACGCGACATGGCGAACCCGATTCTGGTGCGCGACCTCGCCGCTTCGCGCACCCACGCCGAAGTGCGGCGAACGGACAACGCGTACGTGCTGCAGCCCATCGCCACAGCCGAGACCAAGGTGAATGGCATCGCGCTGACGGGACCGCGGCCCCTGGCCGACGGTGATGTGGTGGAGGTCGCGTACACCCGGCTGCGGTTCACGCACAAGCCACCCACGGGGGACGTGCTCCCCGCGCCCGCGCACGCCGCGATGGACCCGGATCTGGCGGGCCAGAAGACCCAGATCCGGGAGATCGTGTCGCCGGAGAAGCTGCAGGAGGTGCGCCGGAGGCTGATGCGGCCCGTCGAGCTGCACTGGTGGGTGCTCGTGGCCGCCGCACTGGCGGCGGCGCTGGCCCTGGCATCGCTGATTCTGCTGGCGACTCGCGTGTGGCCGGGCTGAGGTGCGAGAAGGTCACAAACATGCTTTTGTTTACAGGTTCGCTTTCACCGCGGCGGATAACCGAGTAATTTTGTCTGCATCGGAACCACGCGCCAGATGCGTATGTTCCGGAGTTGCGAGCCGCCCACCGGGCCAGTGAGCCGTCGGTGCCTCAAGATATTTTGATACAACGGCTTGCGCACGGCATCGGCATTGGAGTGAGCATGAGTTCGTCCATCGATTCCCTGGTCGCCAAGGAATATCAGTACGGCTTCGTCACCGACGTCGAGGCGGACACGATTCCGCCCGGTCTGAGCGATGACGTGGTGCGTCTGATTTCGCAGAAAAAGCACGAGCCGGAGTTCATGTTGAACTGGCGGCTCAAGGCGTTCCGGCGCTGGCAGACGATGCGCGAGCCGCATTGGCCGAACGTCCATTACGAGCCGATCGACTACCAGAAGGCGAGCTACTACTCGGCGCCCACGTCGGTCAAGCCCAAGCAGTCCCTGGACGAAGTGGATCCGGAACTGCTCAAGACCTACGCCAAGCTCGGCATTCCGCTGCAGGAGCAGAAGCTGCTGGCCGGCGTGGCCGTGGACGCGATCTTCGACTCGGTGTCGGTGGGCACGACGATGCGCGAACAGCTCTCCGAGCATGGGATCATCTTCTGCTCGTTGGGCGACGCCATCCAGAACCATCCGGACCTGGTGGAGAAGTACCTGGGCTCCGTGGTGCCCTACAGCGACAATTTCTTCGCGGCGCTCAACTCGGCGGTGTTCTCCGACGGGTCGTTCGTGTACGTGCCCAAGGGGGTGCGGTGCCCGATCGAGCTGTCCACGTACTTCCGCATCAATGCAGCCGACACCGGCCAGTTCGAGCGGACGCTGATCGTGGCCGATGAGGGGGCGTACGTGAGCTACCTCGAGGGGTGCACGGCGCCCAAGCGGTCGACGAACCAACTGCACGCGGCGGTGGTGGAGCTCGTCGCGCTCAAGGGCGCGACGATCAAGTACTCGACGGTGCAGAACTGGTACGCCGGGGACAAGGAAGGCGTGGGCGGCATCTACAACTTCGTCACCAAGCGGGGCAAGGCGTTCGAGAACGCCAAGATCTCGTGGACGCAGGTGGAGACCGGCTCGGCCATCACGTGGAAGTATCCGAGCGTCATCCTGCAGGGCGACAACTCGGTGGGCGAGTTTTACTCGGTGGCGGTGGTGAACAATTACCAGCAAGCCGACACGGGCACCAAGATGCTGCACCTGGGCAAGAACACGAAGAGCAACATCGTGTCCAAGGGGATCAGCGCCGGACACGGGAACAACTCGTATCGCGGCCGCGTGTACGTGGCGCCCAAGGCCACCGGGGCGCGCAACTACACGCAGTGCGATTCGATGCTCGTGGGGAACCAGTGCGGAGCGCACACGTTTCCGTACATCGAAGTGAAGAACAACACCGCGCAGGTGGAGCACGAGGCGAGCACGTCGAAGATCGGGGAGGATCAGATCTTCTATCTCAAGCAGCGCGGACTATCGGCCGAACAGGCCGTTTCGATGATCGTGAGCGGCTTCTGTAAAGAGGTGTTCAAGGAGCTGCCCATGGAGTTCGCCTTGGAGGCACAACAGCTCCTGGGGATCACGTTGGAAGGAAGCGTCGGGTAACGGGAGAGTAGGACGGCAGGACCGTGAGAGGGTAGAACGGTTGACTGCGTCACGCCGTTCCCGTCCTGCCGTCCTACTGTCCTGCCCTCCTACAATTCTTCAGCCAATACAGACCATGCTTGACATACACGGCCTCCATGCGGCGGTAGGCCAGAAAGAAATCCTCAAAGGAATAGATCTGACCGTTCGCGCCGGCGAAGTGCATGCGGTAATGGGCCCCAACGGCTCGGGCAAGAGCACGCTTGCCCAGGTGCTGGCCGGTAACCCGATGTACGAGGTTTCGGCGGGGACGGTCACGTACGAGGGCCGCGACCTGCTCGAGATGCAGCCCGAAGAGCGGGCGCAGGCCGGCATCTTCCTCGCGTTCCAGTACCCGGTGGAGATCCCGGGCGTGTCGAACGCCTATTTCTTCCGCGCCGCCTATAACGAAATCCGGAAGGCGCGAGGTGAGGAGGAGGTCGATCCGCTCGAGTTCGCCGGTATCATGGACGAGAAGCTCAAGTTGGTGGAGATGGATCCGGCCATGCTCAGCCGGTCCGTGAACGCCGGCTTCTCTGGCGGCGAGAAGAAGCGCAACGAGATCCTGCAAATGGCGGTGCTCGAACCCAAGCTCGCGATCCTGGATGAGACCGACTCGGGGCTGGACATCGACGCTCTTCGCATCGTGGCCGACGGTGTGAACAAGCTCAAGCGCCCAGACAACGCGACCATCGTCGTCACGCATTATCAGCGGCTGCTCAACTACATCGTGCCCGACTACGTGCACGTCCTGGCCAACGGGCGCATCGTGAAGTCCGGGGGTAAGGAATTGGCGCTGGAGCTCGAGGAGAAGGGCTACGATTGGATCACGGGCGGCACGCCGGCGGGAGTCGGCGCGTGACGCACGCGGTGGAGTACGTGGAGCAGTTCCGGAAATTCGCGGCAAACGGCGGGGGCGAGGCGCCGGAGTGGGTGCACGCGCTGCGCAGCTCCGCGCTCGAGCGGTTCACGCAGCTCGGCTTCCCGACCACGAAGAACGAAGACTGGCACTTCACGAGCGTGGCTCCGATCGCGGAGCGGCAGTTCCTACCGCTCACGGCGGTGAGCGGCGACGTGCGGCGTACCGACCTCGAGCCGTATCTCTTTCCCGACACCGACGACTGGCATCTGGCGGTGTTCGTGAATGGCCGGTTCGCGCCCGAGCTCTCACATCTGGAGAATCTGCCCGACGGGGTGCGCGTCCTGCCGCTGGCGCGCGCCTGGACCGAGATGCCGGACCTGGCCCGCCTCGTGGGCAGCGTGGCGCCGTTCGATGGGCAGACGTTCACGGCGCTCAACACCGCATTCCTGAACGACGGCGCCGTGGTGCACGTGGCGGGCGACCGCGTGGTCGAGCATCCGATCCATCTGATGTTCGTGACCGACCGCCACGCGGCCAACGGCGTATCGTATCCACGCAATCTGATCGTCGCCGAGCGTCATGCCCGGGCGACGGTGATCGAGAGCTATGTCGGGCTCGGCGACGCCGAGTACTTCACCAACGCGGTGAGTGAGGTCGTACTCGAAGCCGGCGCCACCCTGACCCACACCAAGCTCCAGCGCGAATCGGTGCGGGCGTATCACGTCGGCACGATCGAGACCCGGCAGGGGCGGGACAGCCATTACGTCTCGTTCTCGTTGGCCACCGGCGGCGCCCTGGCCCGCACCAACATCGGCACCCTGCTCGGCGGCGAGGGGTGCGGCGCCACGCTCAATGGGCTCTACATGCTCGACGGCGCACAGCACTCCGATCACCAGACCCGTATCGAGCACGCGCAGCCGAACTGCTTCAGCCGGGAGCTGTACAAGGGCGTGCTGGATGGCGAGTCGCACGGCGTGTTCAACGGCAAGGTGTACGTGCACCCGATCGCACAGAAGACCGACGGCAAGCAGACCAACAACACGCTGCTGCTGTCGGAGCGTGCGCAGATCGACACCAAGCCGCAGCTGGAGATCTTCGCCGACGATGTGAAGTGCACCCATGGCGCCACCGTGGGCCGGCTGGACGACGTCTCGCTGTTCTATATGAAGAGCCGCGGCATCGGGGCCGAGGAAGCGCGGAAGCTGCTGACCTACGCGTTCGCAGCCGACGTGCTCGAGACGATCGAGAACGACGCCGTGCGGGACGGGCTGGAAGCGATGACGATGGCTAGGTTTACCGGGGTGGTGTAGCACCCCGCTGCCAACTGTAGCTCCTATGTCCCTCGACTCGCTGTATCAGGAAATCATCCTCGAGCACAACCGCAAGCCGCGGAATTTCCGCGTCATGCCGGATGCGAATCGCAGGGTCGAGGGCAACAATCCCCTGTGCGGCGATCAGGTGACGCTCTGGCTCAAGCTCGACGGCGACCGCGTGGCGGATGTGAGCTTCCAGGGACTCGGCTGCGCGATCTCCAAGGCCTCGGCCTCGATGATGACCGCCGCCGTGAAAGGCAAGACCGTGGCCCAGGCGAGGACGCTCGCGGAGCAGATGCACGACATGCTGACCGGCAGGCTCGATGTCGAGAAGGAACGCGAGTCGCTGGGATCGCTGGCCGCGTTGAGCGGTGTGTCGCGGTTCCCCATGCGGGTCAAGTGCGCGAGCATGGCGTGGCACGCCCTTGAGTCGGCGCTCGACGAGGGCAACGCGGCGGCCATCGTGCCGGGCTCACCCTCGTGAGCGACTTCCAGCCGGTGGCCGATCTTGCCGACCTGCCCGAGGGCGGGCTCATGGCCGTGAAGAACGCGGCGGGCGAGGCCGTCTGTCTGGCCAACGTGAAGGGTCACGTGTCGGCCATGGTCGATTGCTGCACCCATGCGGAGTTCCCGTTGTCGGACGGGGTAATCCACGCCGACGGGACCGTGGAGTGCGTGTGGCACGGCGCACGGTTCGACTGTGCCACAGGTGCGGCGTGCAAGGGCCCGGCGGTGGATGCCGTGATGACGTACGACGTGCGGGTCGAAGATGGGAAGATCCTGGTGGGGCCCAAGCGGCGCATCGGCGCCGAGGTGGCCGGATGACGACCCTCAAGGCCGTGGCGGCGGCGCAGGCCGAGTTCGCATCCCGACGGGCCGACTTCCCGCTGCTCGCGAAGAACCTCGGGCTGCACTATCTGGACTCGGCGGCCACGGCGCAGAAACCGGCCGTGGTGCTCGACGCCATTCGCGAGTACTACGAGACCGACTACGCCAATCCGCATCGCGGGGCGTACGATCTGTCGGCGCGGTCCACGGAGCGGTACGATCGCGCGCGGAAGCGCGTGGCGAAGTTCATCGGCGTGAAGGATGCCGACACGGTGATCTTCACGCGCGGCACCACCGAGTCGCTGAACCTCGTGGCGAGCGCCTGGGGGCGGGTGAACGTGAACGCCGGCGACGAGATCGTGATCACCGGCCTGGAGCATCACGCGAACTTCGTGCCCTGGCAGCAGCTGGCGATCGAGCGCGGGGCCGTGCTGCGGATCTGCGAGTTGACCGACGACGGGCGCATCGACCTGGCGCAGCTACGAGCGCTGGTGGGTGAGCGGACGCGGGTCGTGGCGTTCAGCCATGTGTCGAACGCGTTGGGGACGATCAATCCGGTGAAGGAGATCGCGGCCATCGCGCGGGCCGTCGGAGCACTCGTGGTATGCGACGGGGCGCAGGCAGCCCCGCATCTCGCGCTGAGCGTCGATGAACTGGGCGTGGATTTCTACGCGTTCAGCGGGCACAAGATGTGCGGCCCGATGGGGATCGGCGGGCTTGTGGGACGCCGTCCGATCCTGGAGTCGATGCCGCCGTATCAGATGGGCGGCGACATGATCGAGTTCGTGTACGACGACCGGAGCACGTGGAACGTACTCCCGCACAAATTCGAGGCCGGGACGCCGAACGTCGCGGGTGCGGTTGGGCTCGCGGCGGCTTGCGAGTATCTGGGCGGGATCGGAATGGCGGCGGTGCGGGCCCATGAGCAGGCGCTGCTGCAGATGGCGCAGGACATGCTCGGGGCGATCCCCGGCGTCAAGATCTACGGGCCGGCGTCAGTGGCCGATCGGAGCGGCGTGGCGAGTTTCACGCTCCACGGGGTTCATCCGCATGATCTGGCAACGATTCTGGATCAGGATGGGGTGTGCGTGCGGGCGGGGCATCACTGCGCACAGCCGTTGATGCGAAGGCTCAAGGTGCCGGCGACGGCGCGGGCGAGCGTGTACGTGTACAACGACGGTCGAGATATTGCCGCGCTCAGGGATGGTGTCACGAGGGCCAAGGCGCTGTTCGGCTGACGAGGCCCCGCTCCGTCAACACAGATGCACCGCGGTGGCCTTGAGCGCGGCCACCACCGGGACGCCAGGCGCCAACCCCAGTTCATCCGCCGAACGCGTGGTGATCGCCGCCACCAACTCCACGCCCCCCGCCGCGACGGTCACGTGCGTCAGGACGCCGAACGATGCGAGTTCCACCACCCGCGCGTCCAACTGATTGCGCATGGATGACTCCCGCCGCTCGGGAGAAAGCGCGATCTCGTCGGCACGGATCACGGCGTGCGCTTCGCCCTCGGGCATGTCGCTCACGGCGTGAAGCACCAGGGCGCCGCTCATGAATTCCACCACACGATCGGCCCCGTTCTCGCTCTCCACGCCGCGCACGCGGCCCGGCACCACGTTCTCGGCGCCGATGAACTCGGCCACGGCGGGCGACGCCGGACGCCGGAACAGATCGTCGGGCGAGCCCACCTGCAATACGCGACCCCGTTCGAGCAGCACCACGCGATGGCCGAGCCGTCCCGCCTCGTTGAAGTCGTGGGTCACGTGCAGCACGGTCATCTCACGCTCGGTGTGCAGCGCGCGCACTTGGCGCCGCACGACGATGCGCGTCCGCGGATCGAGCGCCGCGAACGGCTCGTCGAGCAGCAGAATGTCGGGCTCCGTGGCGAGCGCTCGGGCGAGCGCGACGAGCTGACGCTCACCCCCGCTCAGCGACCGCACGTCGCGCCGGAGCAGCGCGTCGAGGCCAAACCGCTTCACCATCTCGGCGGCCAGCCGCGCGTCATCGGCCCCATAAGCCACGTTGTCGGCTACGGAGAGATGCGGAAAGAGGTACGCGTGCTGGTACACGATGCCGATGCGCCGCAATTCCGGCGCCTGCTGGGTGACGTCGGCGCCGCGCAGCGAGACGGTGCCCGATACCACCGGCACGATGCCGGCGATCGTTTCGAGAAGCGTCGTCTTGCCCGACCCGGCCGGACCGATCACCACGCCATAAGTGCCCTGGTCGATATCGAACGACATCTCGCGCAGAGCGAATCCGCCCACCCTGGCGGTGACGCGGTCGAGCCGGATCATCCTCGGCGCTCCGGAAGCGAATCGGGAGCGTGCACCGTACGCAGCACGGTGATGGGGACGAGGGCCAACAGCACGAGCACGGCGGCCACCGGCAACGCGCTCTTGAGTCCGTAGGCGGTGAACCGCTCGTAGCTGAGCACGCTCGCGACCTTCGGATTGTAGGTCAGGACGATGATTGCCCCGAATTCACTGATCGCTCGGGCCCACATCACGACACCGGCCGCGAGGAGCCCGCGCGCCGCCAGTGGAAGCGTCACGCGCCGCACGGCGCGCCAGGGCGTGTCACCCAGCGTGCGGGCCACCGCTTCGAGCCGTGGATCCACCCGGTCGAACGCTTCGCGCGCTGCGCTCACCAGCAGTGGCGCCGACACGAACATCATCGCGCACACGATGCCGGTGCGCGACCCCGTGATCTCGAGCCCGGCGGTGAGCATCGCCTTGCCCAGCGGGGTATCGCGGCCGAGCAGCAGCAGGAGCGCGATGCCAGCCACGGGGTGCGGCACGACCAGCGGCAAGTCGAGCAGCGCCGCAACGAGGCCTCGGCCGCGAAATCGCTTGCGCGAAAGCGCGTACGCCAGCGGCACACCCCCCGCGGCGCCGAGCAGCGTGGCCAGCGTGGCCGCGACGAGGGTGAGCCAGAGCGAGGCTCTCAGCTCGGCGTCGCTGCCGAGGGCGCGCAGCCCCTGCAGCCCCCAACCGCCGACGATGCCGGCGAGCGGCGCCACGAGAAAGAGCAGCAGCAGCGACCCGCACGCCGCGGTGACGATCGTCGCCGCACGCTGTACGCCGCGGCCACGCTCAGGGCGTGACATGCGCCGTGACCTCGGGTGGAGCGCCGGTGCCCACCAGCCGCGGATTGGCAAGCATGGTCACGAACGCCTCCGCCATGTCGCGCCGGCCCGTTGCGCCGAGCAACTCGGCCACCCAACGGCGAGCGGCTGCGGGATGCGGCGCGCTGTCCGGAATGGCGAGCGCGTACAGGATGGGCTTCCCCCGCATCGTCACGGTGTCGCCGTTCGCCCCACGGACGCGTACCGACGCCGCGGCATACTGGCCGGCCATCGTGGGATCGCTGAGATCGATGGTGACGGGGAGCGACACATACGGGAAGTGATGCGCCCGCGCCACCGATTCGTAGTCGATGATGTAGTCCACTTCGCCGGCGTCGAGCAGCGCCGCCAGCTCGGCGGCGTTGGGCCGCATGTACCGTGGGCCGGCGTTGGCGAGGACGCGGGCGGCCAGTCCGGGACGGCGCATCGTCCGTTCGGCGAGCTGCAACATGATCAGGGCGCGGTAGCCCGCCGGCGCGATGGAAGGATCGGGACGGCCGATCGACACGCCCGGCGCGGCCAGCACGTCGGGCCAGTTGGCGGTGTTGATCCTGGCGCTGCCGCGCGACCGGTCGTTGTAGGCGATCACCATGCGGTTGTTGGCGAACGCCAGATACCAATGGACGTACTTGGGCATCAACGACGCAAGCACCTCGTAGTCGGCCAGCACCAGCACGTCGGGAATGCGGTGCAGCTCGGTGAGCTTGCGGGCGTGGTCCAGCGACCCGCCGATCTCGATCTGCGAAACCGTGCCGGTCGTTGCGGCGTAGGTATCGGCGAGCGTACGAAGTGGGCTGGCGAGGCTGGCCGCGGCGTACACGACCACCGTGTCGCGGCCGGCGGTCGCGGTGCCGGGTCGCGCCCCGTCACACGCCGTCGCCGCGGCGACGAGGAGCAATGCGAGGATCTGTCCGTTTCGAGTCATGATCGCTAAGTATGGCTCGGGCCCGCCCCCGTGCGCTATAATGGTCCAGGCTCCTTCCCTTTCCTCCCCTCCCGTCCATGTCTGATTTCGCGATCGACATCCGCCACGTGGTCAAGCGCTACGAGGAGCACGTCGCGGTGCGCGATTTCTCGCTCCAGGTGCCGCGCGGCGTGGTGTACGGCCTGCTCGGCCCCAATGGCGCGGGAAAGACCACCACCATCCGCATGGTGCTCGACGTCATCGAACCCGACGAGGGCTCGATCACCCTGCTCGGCCAGCCCGTGCGCGGCACGACAGTGCTGGATCGCGTGGGCTACCTACCCGAAGAGCGCGGCCTGTACAAGAAGATGCAGGTACGCCGCGTTCTGAAGTTCCTGGCCGAACTGAAGGGCGTGGACGGCCGCACGGCGGACGGGCGCATCGACGAGTGGCTGGAACGGCTGCAGCTCCGGACGCCCGAGAAGGACTGGGGGCTGGCCAAGATCGACGAACTCTCGCGCGGCATGCAGCAGAAGGTGCAGTTCATCAGCACGCTGTTGCACGACCCCGACGTCGTGATCCTGGACGAGCCGTTCAGCGGCCTCGACCCGATCAACGCCCAGGCGCTCAAGGACACGGTGATCGAACTCAAGCAGCGCGGCAAGACGGTGATCTTCAGCACGCACATGATGGACAACGCCGAGCGCATCTGCGATTCGGTGTGCATCATCGCGCGCGGCGAGAAGGTGCTGGACGGCCGGGTGGCCGACGTCAAGGCGGAGCACGGCGTGCGCAACGTGGCGCTGGCGCTGGATGGCGGGGCGCGCGATGCCGTGATGGCGGTGCTCGCCGACCGGTCGCTGGTGGCCAGGTACGACGATGAGAACCAGTACTTCGAAGTCGAGATGGCGGCGGGCGCCAATCCGCAGGATCTGCTGCAGCGCCTGGTGCGCGGCGGCGCGGCGCTCAGCCGGTTCGAACTCATACAGCCGTCGCTGCATCAGATTTTCCTCGATCGGGTCGGCGCCACGGACGTCGAGCCAGGGATGAGTGGCCATGGGTAAGACTCTCGTCGTGTTCAAGCGCGAGTACCTGGAGCGCGTACGATCCAAATGGTTCATCGTGGTCACCGTCCTCGGACCCGTGTTCATGGGCGTGATCACGGTACTCCCAGCCGTGCTGGCGGCGCGCGCGAGGTCGTCCCCGACATTGGCCAACGTCATCGTGCTCGACGCCACGAGCACGGACCTGGGGGCGCGCGTCGCCAAGTCGCTCGCGGCCACGGCGCCCACCAGTGCCGCACCGCGCGTGGAGACGCTGACGGCCGAGCAGTTGCCCGCCGCCGTGGATAGCGCCACGCAGGCGGTGATGCGCAAGGATGCCCAGGGCTATCTCGTGCTCGACGCGGGGACGATCGCCGGCACGTCCGCCACCTATGCGGGGCGGAACGCCGCGTCGCTGACCGATGTGGCCACCATCACGGCGATGGTGCGGCAGAACCTGCTCGACATGCGGTTGGAGAAGGAGGGCATCGACCCCGGCCGGGTAGCGACGCTCACCGCCGTGAAGCTCAACATGAAAACGGACAAGATCAGCGACAAGGGCATCGAGGCCGGCGGCGGCATGTCGAGCGTCGTGTTCGGATATCTCATCGCGTTCATTCTGTACTTCATGATCGCGATCTACGGACAGAACATCCTGCGCGGCGTCATGGAAGAGAAGACGACACGCGTGGCCGAGGTGGTGATTTCGAGCGTCAAGCCGGATGCGCTGCTGGCCGGCAAGATCCTCGGCGTGGGATCGGTGGCGCTCACACAGGTCTTCGTCTGGATTGCTGGCGGCGTGGCCATCTACGCGTTCCGTGGCCAGATCTTCGCCAAGTTCGGCATCCCGGCCGCCACCACGATGAGCGTCACGATGCCCACCGTACCGCTCGCCGTCGGGCTGGCGCTGCTGCTCTTCTTCATCTTCGGTTTCATGTTCTATGCGTCGCTGTTCGCCGCCGTGGGCGCGATGGTGAGCAACCAGGAAGACGTGCAGCAGGCGCAGATGCCGGTGATGCTACTGCTCGTCGGTTCGGTGATCTTCATGACACCGGTGCTCGCCAACCCGGCGAGCACGCTCGCCAAGGTCATGTCGTGGCTCCCCTTCTCGGCGCCGATCATCATGCCGATGCGGATGTCGCTCATCTCCATCTCGTGGACGGAGTTGGCGGCGACGCTGGCCGGCTTGGTGGTGGCGTGCCTCGTCGCGATCTGGGTGTCGGCCCGGATCTACCGGGTGGGACTGCTCATGTACGGCAAGCGGCCGTCATGGGGCGAGTTGGTGCGCTGGATCCGCATGGCCTGATCAGTCGTCCCGCGTGGCGATCGTGGTACGGTAGGCGGGCATGCCGTACAGCAAGACCACGATGGCCGCCGACATACCGGCCACGTTGGCGATGGCCAGCGAATAGCGTAGCGCCGCATCGGCGTGGAACACGTGATCGGTGATCAGCGCCACCAGCGTCGGCCCCAACGTGGACGACACGAGGCTGAGGACGAGGAAGTAGAGCGCCGATCCCTGCGCGCGCATGCGCGCCGGCACGATCTCGGCCGCCGACGCGCCGATCGCCCCCCACGGGAAGGCGGCGAAGAAGTTCACCACCACGAGCCAGGCCACGCAAAGGCCGGCCGTCGGCATCAACGGGTACGCGGTGGCCGAGACGAGCATTCCCACCGCACCGATCACTCCCACGCGGAGTGGTCCGTCAGTGTGCCCGCGACGCACGTACCAGTCGGCCACACGCCCGCCCGCGAGCACACCGGCAACGCCCACGGTCATGGTCAGCGCGCCCTGCACGGCGCCTGCCCGTGTTGCCGTCCATCCGTACGTGCGAATGAGAAAGGTGGCCAGCCACCCGGCGATGCCGTAGTTCACCATTGCCGAGAACGAGAAGCCGAGGCTCGTGCAGGCGAAGCTGCGCCCATGGCGACGCACGTAGGCAAAGAGCTCGGCCGTACTCGCGCCGTGCGCGTCGCGCTTCCTCGGCGGCTCCCGGACCGTGAAGAACAAGAGCGAGACCACCAACCCGGGCAGGCCTACGGCGAAGAACACGAGTTGCCACGGCCGCACCGCCCCGACCAGCGGCACGATCACCTGCCCGTGCGCCTCGAGCAACCCGACCATCGCCCCGCCGATCACATATGCCAACCCAGATCCCAGGAATATGCCGAGCGAGAACACGCTCATTGCCGTCCCCAATCGCTCGGGCGGGAAATAGTCGGGGATGAACGACGTCGCGGCCGGCACGAGCGTCGCTTCGCCCACGCCAACGCCGATGCGCGTGGTGAGTAAGCGACCAAAGCTGCCGGCCAGTCCGCACGCCGCCGTCATCACGCTCCAGATCGCCACCCCCCAACCCATGATCGCCTTGCGACTCGCCCGATCGGCCAGCCAACCAAGCGGCAGCCCCAAGACCGTATAGAACACGGAAAATGCGAGCCCCATGAGCAGGCTCACCTGGGTGTCCGAGATGGCGAGGTCGCGCCGAATGGGAACGACCAGCAGGCTGAGGATCTGCCGGTCCACGAACCCGCCCACGTTGGCCAGCGTGAGCACCCCCATCACATACCATGCGTAGCGCGTGGAATGCTGGGGGGGGGCTGCGGCGGTGGATTCCGGTTGGGACATTGGTGGGGAACGGGGTATGGGGCCCGGCGCTCGCTCAAGCTAGGTCGAGAGCTGCCCGGCACCAAGGGAGGCAGCGGGCCCCGCGGAGGGTATCCGGGCGACCCGTCGCCGGGTTCCGCGGGTGGCTATCTTGGGGGGTGACCATGCCCCGACTTCCCGGTCGTCACGCCGAAGGTGGCGGCCGCCGCGCACGGAGTGGCGCCTCGGCGGCCGCCGGCGCTTCAGCCGTCAAGAAACCCCTCGATCCCAAGCGTGCCTGGAGAGAGGCGCGTGAGCTGATCGCCGAACACCGGCGGTCGCTTGTCATCGGGTTGTCGCTGATGGTGGTGAGCCGGCTGGCGGGGTTCGTATTGCCCGGCAGCTCCAAATATCTGATCGACACGGTGATCGGCAAGCACCGGCCCGATCTGCTCATGCCGCTCGCGCTGGCTGTGGCCGGCGCCACCCTGCTACAGGCGATCACCTCCTTCTCGCTGTCGCAGGTGGTGAGCGTCGCCGGACAACGGGCCATCACCAACATGCGCAAGCGGGTGCAGGCCCACGTGCTGCGACTCCCCGTGTCGTACTTCGACTCCACGAAGACGGGCATCGTGATCTCGCGCGTCATGACCGACGCCGAAGGCGTGCGGAACGTGGTGGGCACGGGGATCATCCAACTGCTCGGTGGGCTGATGACGGCGCTGATCGCCATCACCGTCCTGTTCTATCTGAACTGGAAGCTCACCACGGCCACGCTGATCGTGCTGCTGACGTTCGGGGGGATGATGGCGTACGCCTTCCGCATGCTGCGGCCCTTGTTCCGTGAACGCGGCGCGATCAACGCCGACGTCACGGGCCGGCTGGCGGAGTCGATAGGCGGTATCCGCCTCGTGAAGGTGTACGTATCGGAACGGCGCGAGCGGAAGCTGTTCGCGGAGGGAGTGCACAAGCTGCTGCGGAACATCGCGCAGACGATCACCGGCACCTCGGCGGTGGGCTCGGGGACGACGGTGATCAGCGGCGTGATCGGCGTGCTGGTGATGGTGATCGCGGGGCGCGACGTGCTCAACGGCAAGATGACGCTGGGCGACCTGTTCATGTACGTGTACCTGGTGGGCCTGGTGGCGGCACCGCTGGTGCAGATCGCATCCATCGGCACGCAGATCTCCGAGGCATTCGCGGGGCTCGACCGCATTCGCGAGATCATGAACACGGCCACCGAGGACGCCGACGATGTATCGCGTCAGGCGGTGGACGACGTGGTCGGCGACGTGGAGTTCCAACACGTCTCGTTCGAATACGACCAGGACGTGCCCGTGCTGCGCGATGTGACCTTCAAGGCGCCCGCCGGTTCGACCACGGCGCTGGTGGGCTCGAGCGGGTCGGGCAAGAGCACGCTGATCGGGCTGGTCCAGGCGTTCTACCATCCCAAGGCGGGGCATATCCTCATCGACGGGCGCGACCTCCAGCGGCTGCGGTTGCACGACTATCGGGCGCAGCTGGGCGTGGTGATGCAGGACAATTTCCTGTTCGACGGAACGATTCGCGACAACATCGCCTTCGCCAAACCCGGCGCCACCGACACGGAGGTCGACCGCGTGGGGCGCATCGCGCACGTGGACGAGTTCGTGAGCCGGTTCGAACACAAGTACGACACGGTGGTCGGCGAGCGCGGGGTCAAGCTGTCAGGGGGGCAGCGCCAACGTGTGGCGATCGCCCGAGCGATTCTCGCCGATCCGCGCATCCTGATTCTCGACGAGGCGACGTCGAGCCTGGATAGCGAGAGCGAGGCGCTGATCCGTGATGGGCTGCGTTCCCTGCGCCGCGGGCGCACGACGTTCGTGATCGCGCACCGGTTGTCGACCATCGAAAGCGCCGACCAGATCCTGGTGCTGGAGCACGGACAGATCGTGGAGCGCGGCAGCCACGCGGAGCTGATGGCGCTCGCCGGCCGCTACCGCCAGTTGCACGACCGGCAGCACGGCCTCGAGACCGATCAGTACATCAATCCGGGCGAGGATTTCCTGCCCGCAGCGCCGTCGCCCCGCGAAGCCATAAAGCGTGGGCCCCAAACGTCCGGGTGAGACCCGGCCGTAGCCTGTTTGACGGATTCTTTCAGGATTCGTTAACAGGCGATTTCAGAGGCGAGAACGGTCAACGCCCCCTCGGCAATCCGCGTACGAATCACTAGAACGCGGTGCGCGCGTGCACCGGCCGTGAACGCCACCCCCGACTGCCCATGAAGAGCGCTCTCTGTATCGCCGCCCTGTTCCTCGCGGCCGCATTCTCCACCGCCTCCGCCCAGGGCGGATCGGTGGACATCATTCGGGGCCGCGTGACCGGTCCCGACGGACACCCGCTGGCCAACGTCACCGTCAACGTCCAGTCGATGACCGATGAGACGACCCGGTCGTCCCGCACGGGTGCGGACGGCCGGTTCACCGTGCTGTTCGCCGGCGGCGACGGCGACTACATGGTGAACTTCCTGTCGATCGGCATGGTGCCACTCAGCTTCGAGGTCCAGAAGACGAATGATGACGACGCGGTGATCCTCGCCAACGGCAAGATGGAGGCGGCACCGACGCAACTCGACGCGGTCCGCGTGAATGCGAATCGAGCGCGGCCCACCGTCGGCGACGAGAACCGGCCCGATATCGGTGGCGTGGAGCAGTCGATGAATTCGCAGGGCATTCCGATCGGGGCGCTCGGCGACCTGTCGGCGATGGCCGCCTACCTGCCAGGCGTGACCGCGATGTCCAACGCCGATGGGACGATGGGCTTCTCCGTGCTCGGGCTCGGCTCCGACCAGAACAACATCAGCCTCAACGGGCTGACCTTCGGAGGCACACTACCGCGCGACGTGCAGGTCAATGCGCGGCTGTCCACCACGACCTTCGATCCGTCTCGCGGCGGATTCAGCGGCGGCCAGGTCTCGGCTCGGACGTTCAGCGGGTCCAACTACATCAACCGCAGTCTTCACGTCACATTCGACAACCCGGATCTGCAATGGGCCAATCCCACGTCGCGGGCGCTGGGACAGCAATATGACGACGTCATCGCCAGCGGCGCGTTGAGCGGGCCGCTCATCTGGAACAAGCTGTTCTACAACACGTCGTTCCAATTCGGACGCCAGAGCAGCAACCTGCAGACCCTGCTCAACACGAACCAGTCGGCGCTCCAGAGCGTCGGCATCTCGCAGGACTCGGTCAATCAGCTGCTGGCGTACATGCAGGGCGCAGGGATTCCGGCCACGGTGGGCGCCGTGCCGTCCGACCGGCTCAACAATTCGGCCGGGGTATTCGCCCAGATGAGTTTCTCGCCCACGGGCACCGACACCTGGGGCATGCTGTTCAACGGCTCGTGGAACCAGTCGGGCGCCGCCTCGCTGAACACCTCGTCCGTCCCGGCCCACGGTGGCCAGTCGACGCGCCGGTCCGGGACGCTGCAGGTGACCCACGCCGGGTATTTCGGCTACGGATTCCTCGACGAGACGAGCGCCTCGCTGTCGGCCACCGCGTCGGATGCCAGCGCCTACCTGTTGTTGCCCGGAGCGAACGTGCTGGTGAGCTCCGTGCTGCCCGACGGCGCGTCCGGGGTCTCGACGCTCCAGTTCGGCGGCAACTCCGGCTATCCGCAGACCTCCACGAACTATCAATGGGAGTTCTCCAATGCGACGTCGTGGTTCAGCGACGACAATACGCACCGGATCAAGCTCACCGAAGACATCCAACTGAGCCGCTACATCCAGAACCAGAACGCGAACTCGCGCGGTACGTTCACGTTCAATTCACTGTCCGATCTCGAGGCCGGCATCCCCGCGTCGTTCACCCGCCGGTTGGCGCCAGCGTACAAGAGCGGCGACGTCGCAACGTACGCGATGTCGCTGGGCGACGCGTGGCGGCCGGTGGACGTGTTGCAGGTGCAGTACGGATTCCGCGCCGAGGGGAGCGAGTTCAGCACCACCCCGATGTACAACCCGCTCGTCGACAGCCTGTACGGTCTGCGCAACAACGTCGTGCCGAACGACATCACGATCAGCCCGCGGGTGGGCTTCAGCTGGCAGGTGGGGTCGGCGCCGCAGATCGAGGGATTCCGCGGGGCCTTTCATCCGCCGCTCTACGTGATCACGGGAGGCGTGGGTGAGTTCCGCAACAACCCGACCGCGACGTTGATCGCCAACGCGGTGGACCAGACCGGCCTGCCCAGCGCCGCCCAGCAGATCACCTGCGTGGGGAGCGCGGCGCCCACGCCGGACTGGGCGGCGTACGCCCAGAACGCGGCCAACATTCCGACCACGTGCGCCGGCGGCTCCACGGGCGTGTTCGCCAACTCGGCGCCCAACGTGGCGTTGTTCAGCCCGGACTACCGCACGCAGCGCAGTTGGCGCGGCAACCTCGGCATTCGCGGGCTGCTCACATCGCTGTTCAACGGCAACCTGACCTACACCTATTCGATCAACGACGACCAGCGCGGCTCGATCGACCGGAACTTCTCCGACGTGCCACAGTTCAGCCTGGCCAATGAGGACAATCGGCCGGTGTACGTCTCACCAGCCAGCATCGTGCCCTCCACCGGCGCCATCGCCGCCGGGTCGAACCGCGCGTCGTCTGACTTCTCGCAAGTCTCCGAAGCGGTGTCCGACCTGCGGTCGTACACCCAGGAACTCCAGTTCGGGATCTCGCCGCGCACGTTCAACTCCATCTTCAACTGGAGCCTGACCTACGTATACCGCGACACGAAGCAGTTGAGCCGCGGATTCGGTGACAACACGGCGGGCGATCCGTTGGCGCTCTTCTGGGGCAACACCGGGCCGCAGCATCAGGTCAACTTCAACACGTCGATCACACTCGGCGGCGCGGTGAATCTGACGACGTTCATCCGCGTCAGCTCCGGCAACCGGTTCACACCGAGCGTGGCAGGCGACATCAACGGCGATGGCTCCTCCAACGACCGGGCATTCATCTTCAACCCGGCCACGGCGAGCGACTCGGGCCTGCGCAGCGGCATGCAGTCCCTGCTCGGCAGCCTGTCGGGGAGCACGCGGCAGTGCCTCACCGCCCAGCTTGGCCAGATCGCCGGCCGCAACAGTTGCAGCGGACCGTGGGCGGTGCAGATGAGCGCGCTCAATATCCAGCTGGTGTCGGACCGCGTGCGGCTGCCCTCGCGGATGACCGTGGCGCTCAGCCTTGCCAACCCACTCACCGGGGTCGACGCGCTGGTGCATGGCGGCAGCAACCTGGCCGGGTGGGGGCAGCCTCCGGTGGTGGATCCGACCCTGCTCTACGTGCGTGGGTTCAATGCGACCACGAATGAGTTCCAGTACGAGGTCAATCCGCGGTTCGGCAACGCGCCCGCGGCACAGTTGGCCTCGTGGGCTCCATTCACCGCCACGCTGGACGTCAAGCTCGCGGTCGGACCCGATCGGAATCTCCAGCAGTTGGAGCAGTTGCTGCGCGGGAGCGGACCGGGTGGACGCGGGAATGGTTTTGGCGGGCGCGGCGGGCGCGGTGGTGGTTTCGGCGGTGGCCGGAGCGGCGCGCCCCCAGGCCGCCCCACCGAAACGCAGATCAAGGCCCGCTACGTGCGTGGCTATCCGAACCCGATGGACCAGATGCTGCGCCAGAAGGATCCGCTCAAACTCACCGACGTGCAGACCGACAGCCTCATCAGGATGAACAAGCAGTTCACGGCGGCGGTGGACTCCATCTGGACGCCGATCTCCAGGTACCTGGCCGCGCTGCCGCAGGAGTTCGACGTCACGGAGGCGTTCACCCACGTGAGCACCGGGCAGAACGCCACCATCGATCTGCTGCTCGCGTATGCGCCGCGGGTCAAGGCATTGTTGACGCCGGATCAGTTCCGGCAGCTGCCGACCTTCCTGGCGGCCTTCCTGGATCCGCAAACGCTGCGCGAACTACGCCCGGGCATGGCGTTCGGATTCGGCGGGTTCGGCGGTGGCGGCGGCGGGATGGGAGGGGGCGGGGGTGGTGGCGGTGGTGGGCGCGGCGGCCGCGGGGGCTGAGCGCGAACGGATCACTGAGGACTGCGCGAACCGCACCCGGCCTGCTGCCGGGTGCGGCAGGGCAGGACCACCGTCACCCACAGTGCTCGTCGAACGCGCCCACGAGATCCTTCGCGATCTCCGCTGCCGGCCGCCCTTCGATCTGCCAGCGCTCCAGCATGAACACCAGCTTCCCGTCCTTCAGTAACGCGATCTGCGGCGACGACGGCGGGTACCCGGTGAAATAGCTCCTCGCGCGGGCCGTGGCGTCGGCATCCTGGCCCGCGAACACGGTGGCCAGGTGCGCCGGCTTCACCGCGTGACGGATCGCCATCGCTGCTGCCGGACGCGCATTGCGCGCCGAGCAGCCGCACACGGAATTCACCACGACGAGCGTCGTGCCCGTGGCGTCCTTGACCGCGGCGTCCACTTCCTGCGGCGTGCGCAGTTCACGGAAGCCAATCCCGGTGAGTTCGGCGCGCATCGGCGCCACCAGTTCTTCGGGGTACATGGTCGGGGCCGTGCGAAGATTCAGACTCATGATTCCACTCCGTTAGGATTCGTCGCGCACCAGCGCGAGTATCGCTTGCTGCGGGACGACGAGGTACCGCTCGCCCTCGAACGTGATCTCCACCGCCGCCTTGCGGAAGAACAGCGCATAGTCGCCTTCGCGCGCCTGCATCGGTACGAATCGCGTCTCGCGCATGGGCGCCCGCCAGGGCTCGTCGGACCCCGCGTCGGGACTCGGTAGCGGAAGGCCGGGACCGGTGGCCACGATCGTGCCGCCCTGCACCGCTTGGTTGTCCACGGCGGTCGGCGGCAGGTACAGCCCGACGTTCGTCCGCTCCTCGCCTTCTTCGACCTTGACCAGCACGCGGTCGCCGACGACGATCAGTTCCTTGTCCTTGCGGTGCATGGGGGGAATATAATCGTCCCCGCCGATCTCTACGGCGAGGGCTGGTCCAACACGGCATCCAGCCGGTCGAGCGCCTCGGCCAGATTGGCGCGGCCGAAGCCGAGGCGCACTTCGTGGCTGGCGGCATCGAACACGGTGCCTGGCAGGAGCAGCACCCCGGACCGCTCGAGCACGCGCGCGCAGAAGGCATCGACGTCCCCCGCGACCAGCGTAGGAAAGGTCACCGAACCGGCCTGCGGCGGCACCCAGCGCAGCAGGCCGGACCGCCGCGTGAAGAACCCGCGCAGGAGCCCAAGATTGGCCGTGACGATAGCGCGGTTCCGCGCCAAGATCGCCTCGCCGGCACCCAGCGCCACCGCGGCCAGCAGTTCGCTCGGGGCGCTGTTGCAGATCGTCGTGTAGTCCTTGATCTCTGCCGCGGCAGACAGGATGGCCGCATCGCGGGAGGCCAGCCACCCGATCCGCAGCCCGGCCAACCCATAGGCCTTGGACAGGACGCCCAGCGATACCCCACGCTCATAGGCGTCGCACATCGCGGGGAGACGGTCGGCCGGCGCGTATTCCAGCCCGCGATAGACCTCGTCCGACAGCACCACGAGGCCGTGACGGCGGGCGAAGGCAACGATGGCCTCGAAGATGGGCCGGGCGAAATGGTGGCCCGTGGGGTTGTGTGGCGAGTTGACGATGAGCAGCCGCGTGTTGGGGCGGACCAGGCGCGCGAGGTCGGCCGGATCGGGGGCCCAGGTGGTCGGGTCGGCCTGCCAGGCCGAGACCTCGGCGCCGGCGGCTCGGGGGAGTTCGAACAGCGATTGGTAGCACGGCCACTGGACGATGGCATGGTCGCCGGGGCCCAGCGTGGCGTTCACGAGCGTGAAGACGCCTTCCTGGGCGCCCGCGTGGACCAGCACGCCACCCGCCGGCAAGGCCTCGTACAGGGCCGCGATGGCGGAACGCAGGGTGGGATGGCCGCTGCTTTCTGTGTAACCCAGACGAAGGGCGAGCAGCCGCTGCGTGGCCTCCCTTCCCGGGCTCATGGCCAGCAGGTCGCCAACGCTCAGCGTTTCGCAGTCGGATCCCGACAGCAGGTAGGGGGCCGAGAATTCCCGATCTGCGAAGTACCGCTCGAGCCGGAACGCGACGGGGCGCATGGTGGCGGCGCTAGGAACCGGCGGCGCGTTCGCGCTCGTGCTTCTCGTGCAGTTCCGTGGCGACGATGGTCCGGCGCACGACCGTGACGATGACGGCGAGGAGCGCCGCCCATGCGCAGATCGCCAGTTCCCGCGTCCAGAAGGCGGTCACCGCCATGCCGGGCCAGTCGTCGAACCCGGCCCTCGCGGTGCCCGTGGGTTCCCGGTGGGCCCAGATGAGGAGCACGCTCGTGGTCATCTCTCCCACCACGACCGCGAAAGCGAAGGCGGGAGCCCGCCAGAACCACTTCTTGAGCGGGTAGTTGGCCAGGTGGGCGGTCGCCATGGCGCACACGAATGCAACCCCGAGGGCCAAGGTGCCGCCAAAGTAGAGCCAGCTCGCGGTCCCGTGGGTGAGAGCGACCGACCGGTACAGACGGAGCACGATCCCCGTGATGAGGCCCGTTTCAACGAGGTTGAAGGAGAGCCGCCGGAAGGCCTTGGACTCCTCCAACCGTAGCTCGATGGGGTGACGCGGGAAGAAGGTTGCCATGAGCGCTCGCGTTCCTCGTCTTGGACACTCGTCGAGGAGAAAGGGATCGACACGGGGGCCGCCCGCGTCTGGAACTTACGGGATTCGATCCGATCCGTGAACCGGCGTCGTCCGGGCGTCGTCGAACGGCCGTCCTTGAATGACGGCCGTCACCGATGCTTCGAGGCGCTCGAAGGTGAATGGCTTGGCCAGCATCGGCTGCCGCATGGCCACGCGGTTGGTGGCCGTGACCACGTCGCCGGTGATGAAGACCGTTCGCCGGGCCAGGCCCGGCCGTTCCAGATTCAACCGGCTGTGGAACGCCAACCCATCCATGCCCGGCATGTGGATGTCGCATACCACGGCGTCCACATTCGTGTTGCGCATGATGTCCAGCGCCGCCTCGGCGCTGGGCGCCGTGATCACCGTGAATCCGCGCGTCTGCGAGTACGCCAACACACCGGCGCAGAGGGCGGCTTCGTCGTCCACGAACAACAGGCGGATGCCGGCGATGGGCGAGCGCAGAACGAGCGGCGACTCCGGGGCGACCCCGCTGGCCACGGCCGCTTGGGCCGCCGGGAGCGACACGCGGAACGTGGTGCCGCGCGGTGACGAGTCGGCGAGTTCGATGCGGCCCTTGTGTTCGGTGACGATGCCGTAGCTCACGCTGAGGCCAAGTCCCGTGCCTTCGCCTTCCTTCTTTGTCGTGAAGAACGGCTCGAACACGCGGGACCGGACGTCATCCGGAATGCCGGCTCCCGTGTCGCTCACCTCGAGCACCACCTCGCCGCCTGTTGATCGCGTGGCGACGGTGAGCGTGCCGCCCTCCGGGGCCATGGCCTGGGTCGCGTTGGTGATGAGATTGAGGCACACTTGCTGCAGCTGTCGCGCGTCGCCGATCACGGCCGGCAGCCCTTCGTCGAGCGATTGCTGTACGGCCACGTGGTGGGACGACACACGATCGGCACGCATCCGCAACGTGCGGGCCACGACGAGGTTCAGGTCCAGCGGCTCGTGCCTCGGCTCGCTGCGGCGGGCGAAGGCGAGCAGGTCCTTGACCACGGCACTGGCGCGCAGCGTCTCGGCGCGAATCACCTCGACCTGTTCGCGAACGGCGCCGTCCACCTGCGGATCGCGCAGCAGGAGCTGGGCATAGGCGCTGATGCTGCTCAGCGGATTGTTCAGTTCGTGCGCCACGCCGGCCACGAGTTCACCCACCGCGGCCAGCCGATCCGTCTGCATGAGCCGCATCCGCATATCGCGTTCCGCCGTCACGTCGCGCGCCACGACGAGCACGCTCGGAGGGTCGGCCTCCGGCAGCAAGCTGGCGGCCAGCGACACGAGATGCGCGGGCTCGCCGGCCGTGCGCCCGAAGGTGATCTCCAAGCGGGCCGGGCGTCCCTGAAAGGTCGCGGCGAGCGCTTCATCGAGGGGCGCGCGATCCTGCTCCGCCACCAGTTCGTTGAGCCGACGCCCGACCATGCGCACGGCGTCCACCCCGATGATCCGCGCCGCCGCGTCGTTGGCTTCGCGAATCCGGCCACTGCCCAACACCGTGAACACGGCATCGGGCGCAGACCGGAACAGGGTGCGGAACCGCCACTCGGCGCGGCGAAGCGTCTCCACCAACTCGGTATTCTCCAACGCCACGTTGAGCAGGTCGCTCATCGCTTGCACGCGCGACAGCGTGACCTGGTCGAACGGATTCTCGTTCCGCCGGGAGAGCACCACCGCGCCCACGCGCTCGCCGCGCCTCGAGATGGGAAGCACAGCCAGGCTGCGCGGGCCGTCCCCGATCGCCGGGTGCACCGCCAACCCGGTAGGCCCGGCGCCTCTCGTCCGGTCGTCGCTCAGCCACGCACGCCCGGTCCGGACGACCTGCCCCATGACCGTATCGGACGCCCGCACCTGCGAGCCCACCAGCTCGACCAGCCCACCGCGCGCGATCGGGAGGCGCACGATGCCATCCTCACCAATGAGACCGATCGCCGCCCCGTCGGCCTGCGCGACGTCGCTCGCCGCGTCCACGAATCGTTCGAGCACCCGCCGCGCATCGAGCTCGAGTGCGATCTGTTGGCCCAGGCGCCACATCCGCTGGAGGACTCGCTGCGCATCCTCCAGTTCGGCTGTGCGCATCGCGACGCTCGCTTCGAGCGTGGTGGCGAACGTGCGCTCGGCCACGACACTGCGCTCCAGCGCTTCGGCCGCGCGGTGCTGCGCCACGAGCGCGGCGTGCGCGTAGAGCGGGAGCAGCGCATTGAGCGTGGCCACGATGATGGCCTTCTCCGTGCGACCCACGAGCGACAGCGCCTGGGCGAGCCCCGAGGCCGGCATCAGACGGCCGACGATCTCGGCCACCACCAGCAGCGCCGCCGCCGCGGCCATGCCGGCGAAGAGTTCGCGCGACACCCGCCGCATACGCGACGCCACGCCGCCGGCCGCCAGCGCGAACACGGCGAGCGCGATGAGGAACGTGGCGTTCAGGAGTCCCTGGAGATGCCACCACGAGGTGGCCAGCAGCGCCCCGAGCGTGGCGACGCAGGCCAACTGCGACAGGGCGATCAGGGACTCGATGCGGTTGGACAGGGGCGACCAACGGATCATGTGGCTCCCCGCGGCGGAAGACGACCCGAGTCCAACCCGGCGTCAGGTCAGAAACTCGTGGAGCAACGAGTGAAAGTGGTGTACGCCATTCTCGCGCTTGGCGGAGTAGCGGCCCCGGTCATAGACGCGCGACCGCAGGTTGCGTTGCACGATCTCGCAGATCGCGATGTCCTCGTCCTGGATCTCGTCGCTGAACGCCACCAACCGGCTCCACCGCTCGTCGGTCGCCGGGTTGGCCGGAGGATTCGTGGCGAACCATTCGAAGACCACTCGCGTGCGGTCGTGCGCCAGCGGGAGCACCACGTTCGTCTGCATCTGCCCCATGTAGATGTTGAGCATGACATTGGGAAAGATCCAGACGTAGAACGCTTCGGGCACCTCGCTCGCCTGGGGAACGTACTTGCGGTCGCCGCCGGCCGACGGCACCGGGCGCAGCGGGGCATGTTGGAAGGACGAGTACCGGTGCGGCTCTACCCGGTACTGATCGTAATCCAGTTCCTTGTGCAGTCCCGGGTGCACCACCGGCACGTGGTAGCCCTCGAGGTAGTTGTCGACGTACACCTTCCAGTTGCAGGCGAGATCGTACTCCTTGCGCATCACGTAGCGCATGGACTCGCAGTGGAAGGGTGCCACGCGCGCCGGGATGTCTTCGAGCACCTCGGCGAGCGGCGGGGCCTTGCCGTCGAGGTTCACGAATACGAGCGGACCCCACGTGGCCACCGCCACCGGAACGAGGTGCATCTCGTCCGGGTGGAACCCCAGCACCCCTTCCATCTCCGGCGCCCGCAGCAGCGCCCCCGACAGCGAATAGGTCCACCCGTGATAGCGGCACTGCAGCGTCTGGCGGCGTCCACACCCCTGGGCCACCGGCCCGGCGCGATGCAGGCAGACGTTGTGGAACCCGCGCAGACCTTCGCCGTCGCGCACGATCACGACGGAGTCGTTCCCGACCTCGGTGGTGACGTAGTCGCCGACCTCCGCCAGTTGCTCCGCACGACCCACGAGCTGCCAGCTGTGCGCGAACACCCGCTCGCGTTCCAGCTCGAGGTAGACCGGATCGTTGTACAGTCGCGCTGGCACGGTCGCGGCCTTGGCAATGTCGGGGTCGAACGGGAACACCAGGGGCAAGAGAACCTCAGGTCATCGAATCACGTGGAACAACCGCCCCCACCGAATATCGGTGAGGAACGAGAGTGGCCGGTCGCTCGTCTGGCCATCGCAGTCGTTGAGCCCGCCGGGGCTTGGCCGGTACGAGTAGTACACGAACATTGGCCGTCCGCGGATGTTGGCGCGCGGGACCACGCCCCAGTAGCGGCTGTCCTTGGAGCAGTAGCGATTGTCGCCCATCATGAAATAGTCGCCCGGAGGCACGAGGAGCGGGCCCCAATTATCGTGCGTCGGGTCGGCGGGCGCCGAGCCGAAGCGCGTGTTTTCGAGTGCGATCCGCTTCTGCCAGTCGAACAGCGACGACGTCTCGTCGGGCGACGACTGCGCGGGATCGCCCGTGTAGGCAGCGGCGCCGAATCCCTGCCGCCGAGCGAGTCCGTTCACGTATACGACGCCCTTGCGCATGTAGATCGTGTCCCCGGGTGCGCCGATGAGACGCTTCACGAGAGTGGGCGTGGGATCGTTGCCCCGCGCGGCCTCGTCGGCCTGGTACGGCGACACGAACACGACCACGTCGCCCCGGTGGGGACTGGAATAGCCCGGCAGGTGGATGTCGCTGAATGGCAGCGCGGGCCCGTATACCGCCTTGTTCACGAACAGCCAATCGCCCACGAGCAGCGTCGGGATCATGCTCCCCGAGGGGATCTTGTACGCTTCCACGAGGAATGTGCGAATGAAGAAGTAGATCAGCAGTGCCCCGGCGAGCGATTTGGCGTTCTCCCACAGCCAGTGGAGCCAACTCGAGCCAGACTTGCGGCCGCGACTGTTGCGCGCCGCGGCGACGACGTTGGGCGCCTTGGCGGATCTGGACGACTTGCCGGACTTCGAAGACTTGGCCACGCGAGATGGGACGAGAGTGTGAATGGCGGCCGGGGGCCGCCGGTCGGGAGCGCCGCGGCTGGACTCGGCGGCGCACCGGGCACGATGGGAATCTACGACACCCTACGGCGCGGGCCAGGCGGGGGTTCCCGGCGCGATCGCTGACGCCAGACACAACAAAGGGCGCGCCGTGAGCGCGCCCTCGCTGTATCGAATCGAAGCGACCTACTTGAGGTGCTTGCCGACGAGCTTGGTCATCTCGAACATCGAGACCTTGCCCTTGCCGCCGAACACCGCCTTCAGGTTCGCGTCGGCGTTGATCATGCGACGCTCTTTGGCATCCTGCAGGCCGTTCTTCTTGATGTACACCCAGAGCTTCTTCGTCACTTCGGTGCGCGGGATCGGAGTCGAACCCACGACGGTGGCGAGCATCGCATCCGGCTGCACGGGCCTCATGAACGCGGCGTTTGGTTTGCGCTTCGCCTTCTTTTTCGGCGCGGCCTTCTTCGCCGGCTTCTTCGCCTTCTTCACGGTCTTCTTGGCGGCTTTCTTCGCGCCCTTCTTCGCGCTCTTCTTCGCCTTTTTTGCAGCCATGTGGTCTCTCCTGGAATTGTGAAACGGAAGGTGCTCTCAGAGGGAACCGCTGTCCGTCGCGCCGTAAGGTAAAACACTCCGTACGGGATGCAATAGGAAACTTCCCGCGTTTCCCCTCTGACGCGAGCCCGTTTTCCCTCGGAGAATCCACCACCGTCGGCCGGTCACCGCAGATGCGCCACCAGCCAGTCGGCGAGCGTACCCAGCACGACCGGCCGCACCACCCGAGTGGGAAGCGACCCATACCGCGCGGGATCCCCTGTCGAATCGGCCACGAACAGATGGTCGGTGGCCGGGAATTTCCGCACCGTGACGTCGCGATCGCCCCCGGCGCGGAAGGCCGCGGCGAGCGTGTCTGCCTGCTCCGGCGTCACCTGTTGATCCGTTTCCCCCTGTAGGATCAGCACCGGCACCCGTACCTCCCGGGCCGTGAGCAGTGGGTTGTAATCCATGAAGTACCGCAGCCAGGCGCTCTTCGCCGCCAGTTCGCCCGTGGCTTTCGCGCTCTCGGCGAGCGCCGCCCTGCGCTGGTCCGGCGTGAGCGACGTCGCATTGGCCACCGCGTTGCGCTGCTGGAACTCGAGGATGCGCCGCCCCGTGTACGCCGGCCCGGCCAGCAGCACGATTCCCTTGAGCGATGGATCGGTAGCCGCCACCATGGGCGCGATCATCCCGCCCTCGCTGTGCCCCACCAGCCCCAGCCGAGTCCCGTCGATCTCGGGCCGCGTACGCAGGTACGCCAGCGCGGCGCGGATGTCGTTGGCATAGTCGGCCGAGGTTGCCGTGGGCGGCCCGGCGGTCGAACCGTTCATGCCGCGGTCATCCAGCCGCAGCGTGGCAATCCCACGCCGCCCCAAGGTGTCGGCCACCTGCCAGAACGGGCGGTAGCCATCCACGATCGAGATCCGCTCATCACGGTCCTCGGTACCAGAGCCGGTGATCGTGACCACTGCCGGTACGGGGCCGGACCGCACGGCGGGCAGCGTGAGCGTGCCGGTGAGCGACAGCCCCTCGGGCGTGTGGACGGTTACGTCCTGAGCGGTGTAGGGTGCCCCCAGGGGGGCGCCGTAATCGATCTTCCGGATGACCAGCGGGTGCGTCCCACCCTCGCGCAATACCGTGACGTTCTGCAGGGGAATCAGCGCGCCGAGCAACGCGCCGTCCGGCCCCACCGCGGCGCGCATGGTGGTGGCACCAAGGCGGACCGTAGCGGAGTCGCCACCTACCCACTCCACCACCGCCGGAATCGTCTGCCCGCCCGACACCATGAACAGCGGCACGGTGTCGACGGCGCGTCCTATGGCGCGCGCGCGGCGCAACGCCTGCTCTACCATGGCGAACGAGGGATTGATGTAGGGCACCGCGCCCGGCCGCGTAGCAAGCGTCTGGACGCGCGAGACGTTGCCCGACACCGTGGCACGCACCGAGTCGCCCTCGAACGCGAGATCGGCGCTCTGGAATGGCACCGTATCGCCGTTGGCCAGCCGGTAGAAGGCGCTCGTCATGGCCGCCACCTGCGCATCCGGAGCCAGGGTCATCGCATACCGCCACCGGGTGCCCGTCGACTTGTCGACCATGTCGACGTCCAGGCGCATGGGAGTGCGCTGCACGACCTCGCTCGTGAGCGTGTCGCGGCCCAACAACATGCGGAAGGTATACTGGTCGGCGCCCTGGGCGCCGGCGGAAGCGCCGACGGCGAGGCACAGGCCGGCAGCGGCGAGCGATGCACGATTCACGTTTGTTCTCCCTTCCAGGCGAAGTACGAGTAGACCACCGAACCCAACGACGCGCCCATCACGGCGCTCATCAGCACGACGAATCCGGCGCGGGCGGGCAGGACGACGGACAGCACGGTGACAATGCCCGCCGCGGTCATGAGGTAGCCGCCCACGCGATGCGTCTTGGTCCACACGGTGTCGCTGGACAGCGTCCACGGCGTGCGGATGCCGAACCACCAGTTGGAGCGGGCGCGGGGCATGACGTTGCCCAGGAGCAGCAGCATGCCCCCGACCACGACCGGCATGACCCGGTCGATGCGGATCGGCCAGCCGAGCGCGGCGCCAATCACCGCGACATGGACCGCCACCAGCAGCGTGATGACGGCATCGACCACCAGGTCGTAGGTGCCCTGGAACTTGGCGTAGTTCGCGCGCCGCGGATCGATGAGCGGCAGGCCGCGCATGAAGCCCCAGATGGCGAGCGCGATCAAGGGCATGAGGAAGGCGCCGACCAGCCGGCTGCCGTAGCCGTTGGGCTGGCCGTTGATGCCCCAGTGCATCGGCATCGAGAGCGGAAGGTGGGGATACGCGATCGCCGAGAACGAGAGCGCCCCCGCGATCAGGATCACGGGATACCACTTACGCATGCTTCCTCCCCGGTCGAATCCAATCGAGCAACTGCTCGACGACGTCGTTGAACACCGTGGTGTTGAGTTCGTAAACGACCTGCTGGCCGTGGCGCTCGGACAGGACGAGCCCGGCGTCGCGGAGCACGCCAAGGTGGCGGGAGATCGTGGGCCAGGCGGTGTCGAACTGTTCGGCGATTTCTCCCGAGGTGCGGGGCCGTTTGCGCAGGAGTTTGAGGATCTCTCGGCGGGTGGGGTCGGCGAGGGCTTTGAAGGCGGAGTCCATGGCGACAAGATAAGCTACTTAGCTAACTAGACAAGTATAAGCAGCGGGACCGTTCACGGCTCACAGCGTTCGGCCTGTCGGCGTGAGCGTTCGATTAAACGCGTTGTGCAGTTTCGTCGTACACGCAGTGCCGACTGTCGGCATGAGCGTTCGAAAACACAGTCTGTGCGGTATCTCCGAACCCGCCGGTACGTGGCTGGATCGACGACCGGGACCATATCCGAGGATGGCTTACAGGCGGTCCAGCAACATCCTGGCGTTCGCCGACAAGAGCACGAACGCGGCCTCGGACACGTGTTTGCCACGCTGTGCGCCCAATTCGTCGAGCAGGGCGCCGAGCGATGCCGAATCGGGCCGCACCTTGGCGCCAAGACTGTTGCATACCCCCCGTTCATCGACCCACCCGAGTCGGCACGCGCGGGTGATGAGGTGGGACAGCCGCGAGGCCAGACCGCCCGGGGAGCGATCGACCGGCGTGGGCCCGACGCCGACGGTGAGGCCCGTCGTGCCGCGCAGCGTGACCGCGGTATCCGCGGATGGCGGCGTCGGGATAGAATCAGACGCGAGCACCGTATCGACGGTGTCCACCGGCCCATCGGCCTCGGCCCAGTAGCGGACGATGTCGACCGCCCCACGGGCCGAGTAGACGAGCGGCGGAGTCGAGGACCCCGGCGCCAAGAACGCCGAGTCCGCCCCCCACCCGGCGGTGGCGCGTTCATGCCAGCTCGTGGACGTCCATGCGCCTGCCCACGCGTTGGACGCCCGCACGTGGAGGACTCCGGGAGCGTCCACCATGAACGAGGTGAGGGAATCCCGAGCCGTGGGTAGGACCGTCACAACGTAGGAAAGCGTCACTGAATCGGCGGCGAGGTCGAGCAGCGCCGGCGCAACCACGACGTCGAACCCTGGCGCGTGAGTCACGGTGTCGATGCTGCGACTCGCATGCGCTGTGGGACTGGTGGGGATCGATGGCCGTGGGTGCGACGGCACATGCCGTGTCGAGACCGCTAGAACAACGCCCATCACTAGATGCGGAACACGAGCCATCGAGTCTCTCCCCTCGGTTTGCTGACTCCGGCGGTTACTTCTCCAAAGTGGCAGACTCTCGTCATCAACGCGGCGCAACTGGAGAGGATGAGCGTTCCTCCAACGCACCCTCGACGATTGCTTGGCCTGCCGGCACGGGCTTATGCGTAAGACTACCGGAACGAGCCCGCCGCGCCGAGACGTTGACCGTGTCGAAGAAACCGCACATGCTGTTCGATCAAACACTCGCGCCGACATCGGCCCTCCGGATGAGGCCCAGTCGTCATTACTTGCATACCTAGCTAAGTGTCTTATCTTAGAATCGCGGCCTCCCCCGGCCCTCGATTCCACCCCACCCGTCGGAGCGCACAAGGCATATGAACACGCTGATCCTCGCCGCCTGCTTGGTGGCCTCGACGATCACCCTCCCCGACTCCGGAGGCTCCGCCCCAGCGCCGCGCGAAGAACCCATGACCCTCCAGACCCCGACCGGGGCGATCGAGGGAACGCTCACCCTGCCCGCCGAGGGCGCGGGCCCCTACCCCGTGGCGCTGATCATCGCCGGCTCCGGGCCCACCGACCGCGACGGCAACAGCCCGGCCGGCGTACGCACCGACGCCTACAAACTCATCGCCAACGACCTGGCGGCGCGCGGCATCGCAACCCTGCGCTACGACAAGCGGGGCATCGCCGCCAGCCGCGCCGCCGGCCGCAGCGAGTCCGATCTGCGGTTCGACGACTACGTGCGCGACGCCGAAGGCTGGCTGACCGAGCTCCGCGCCGACCGGCGCTTCACGACCGTCACCGTAATCGGGCACAGCGAGGGATCGTTGATCGGGATGGTCGCCGCGCCCGCGGCCCACGCCGATGGGTACATCTCGCTGGAAGGAGCAGGCCTGCCTGCCGCGGTCGTCCTCCGCACCCAACTCGCGGGCAAATTGCCCCCGGATCTGGCCGCCGAGTCGGAACGCATCCTGTCGGGTCTCGAGAAGGGACAGACCACCGACAGCGTGCCTGCCCCGCTGCAGCCGCTCTACCGCGCGAGTGTGCAGCCCTATCTCATCTCATGGTTCAAGTACGATCCGGCCACGGAGATCGCCAAGCTGCAGATCCCGGCGCTCATCGTGCAGGGGACGCACGACGCGCAGATCGGCCTGGACGAGGCACAGCGGCTGGCCAAGGCCGATCCGCAGGCCACGCTGCTCGTGCTCGACGGCATGACGCACGTGCTCAAGGACGCGCCGGCCGGGCTGGCCGCGCAGACGGCGGCGTACACCGATCCGTCGCTGCCGCTCGACCCCAAGCTCGTACCGGCGATCGCCGAGTTCGTGGAGCGCCTGCGGCGGTAGGTCCCGCGGCGCCGGATGAGTAGAGAAGGGTCCCTTCGCCATTGCCGACGGCTGATCGCTGTCAGCTCACGGCTCCAGGTGTTCAGCGCTCGGCCGCGCCGTTTTCACTCCGCGAGTTTCCGCAGCAGCTCCATCATCTCGACGTCCCACGGATCGGCGGCCGGGTCGTCGTCGGCAATGCCGGGGTGTTCCTGCGGCGTCTCGAGGATGCACGGCACGCCGGCCGAGCGCGGGTCGTGGAGCAGCCAGCGGAATGGCTCGACGCCGATCTGGCCCTGACCGATCAGCGCGTGGCGGTCCTTGTTGGAGCCCAGCGCGCCTTCGCTGTCATTGAGATGGAAGAAGCCCGGCGGCTCGCCGGTGGCCCGCTCGAACGCGTCGAGCACCGCGGCCTGCGCCGCGGCGCTCTCGTGAATGGCGAACCCCGACGCGAACAGATGACAGGTATCGAGCCCATAGCCGGTGCGATGGCGCAGCGCCGGGGGTACCCGCTCGAGTATACCGGCCACCTCGTCAGGCGTGCGGCCCATGGTGCGGCCGGCGCCCGCGGTGTTCTCCACGAGCAGCCGCGTGCGCCCCTCGGTGCGCTCGAGGGCGTGGGTGATGGCGGCGGCGATGCGGCCCAACGCCGCCGCGCGGTCGTCGTCGGTAGCGGCGCCGGGGTGGAAGCACACGGCACCTACGCCAAGCGCGGTTGAGCGTTCCAACTCCTTGGCCAGCCCGTCGCGGGCGCGCGCCCATTTTTCCGGATCGGGGGTGGCCGTGTTGAGCACGTAGCCAGCGTGGACCACCACGTGGTCAAGCGCGATGGCGGCGTCACCCAGGGCCGCGACAAACCGCGCTACGCGATCGGGTTTGATGGAGACCTTGTCGCCGTAGTACTTGGGGATGGAGGTGAACACCTGCAGCGCGGTCATGTGGGCGCTCGCCGCGCGGCGCACGGCCATGTGGATCCCGCCATTGGCGATCGTGTGTGCGCCGATGAACCGCCCGGGCCCGCCGTCCGCGGTCACGGCTTCTCGTGCGGCGGTTTGCTCAGGTCGAGCATGCGTGTGCCGGCAACGTATTCCACGGTTTGCGGATCGCGCAGCTTGCCCAGCCGCTTCACCACATCGGCAATGCGACGGGCCTGTTCGTGGATCACCCGCAGGTGGTCGTTTGGCACTCGGGCGTCCCCGTCGAGCATGAGGAGTTCGGCATGTCCGAGCAGGGCCGAAAGCGGGTTGTTGATCTCGTGCTGCAACGCGATCGTCGTCTCGCCGATGCCGGCCAGCCAGCGCGCATTGGCGAGGGCCGCCTCGGCGGCGCGCCGCTGCGCGTCCATGTCCATGCGCCGCTGGGCGATCACGAGCCGCGCCCGCAGGTTGCCCGGCGAGGTCGGCTTGGACAGATAGTCGTCGGCGCCGGCCGCGAGCACTGCGCCCAGGTCTTCGTCGGCACTCCGCCCGGTGAGCACGAGGATGAACGTCTCGTGATTGCGATCCAAATCGCGAATGCGATGGCAGAGTTCGAGCCCGTCCATGTCGGGCATCTCGATGTCGACCACGCAGAGGGAGAACCGCTGGTCCTGGTACCGCGCCCAGGCGTCGGTGCCGGTGGACGCATCAATGGGCTCGTAGCCCAAGCTCACAACGACCGACCGCACGAGCGCACGGATCGTATCGTCGTCGTCGGCGATGAGGACTTTCACGGATGGGCCTGCGTACAGCGAAAGGGAAGCATGGAAGCGGGGCCGAGAATCGTCTCGGCTGCGCGCCGTCGTAACTCCGGAAAATGTGGCCGATCGCCGCCGAGTTCGCGAGTCCGGCCCGCGTTGGTCCCGCGCCTCGCCCCGGCGTATCTTTCATCCGGCATGCCCATTGTACGCCCTCAGCACCTCGAACGACCCGAGATCAACCATGTCTGCTTCCGACCGTACGACTCCGATCGCGGCCTTCAACGGTACGCGTCGCGTTCCCCCACCGGTCAACGAGCCCGTGCGCGCGTACGCGCCGGGATCGGCCGAACGGGCATCGCTCAAGGCACGCCTGGCCGCCATGGCCGGCGACCGCATCGATATTCCACTGGTCATCGGCGGGCTGCCCGTCCGCACCGGCGACACCGCCCGCGTGGTCATGCCACATGACCACAAGCGCGTGCTCGGCGACTTTCACCGGGCCACGCCCGATCACGTGCGCCAGGCGATCGCCGCCGCGAGGACGGCCCACGCGGACTGGGCCAACTGGGCGTGGGAGGACCGCGCCGCGGTGTTCCTGCGGGCCGCCGAATTGCTCACCACGACCTGGCGGGACACGGCCAATGCGGCCGCGATGCTCAATCAGTCCAAGACGGCGTTCCAGGCCGAGATCGACTCGGCCTGCGAGTTGATCGACTTCTGGCGGTTCAACCCGCACTACGCGCAGGAACTGTACGACGAGCAGCCCCTGTCGAACCACACGATGTGGAACCAGCTCGACTACCGGCCGCTGGAAGGCTTCGTCTATGCCATCACGCCGTTCAACTTCTCGTCGATCGCCGGCAACCTGCCCACCGCGCCGGCGCTCATGGGCAACACGGTCGTGTGGAAGCCGGCGTCTACGGCCATGCTCTCGGCGCACTACATTCTCGAGATTCTGGAGGCGGCGGGACTGCCCCCGGGGGTGATCAATCTCGTGGCGGGCGACGCGGCGATGATCAGCGAGATCACCCTGTCCCATCCCGACCTGGCCGGCGTGCACTTCACGGGCAGCACGATGGTGTTCAACAGCATGTGGAAAACCATCGGCGCCAACATGGCGAACTTCCGCTCGTATCCGCGCATCGTGGGCGAGACCGGGGGCAAGGACTTCATCCTGGCGCACCCGTCGGCCGACCCCCAGGCGCTGGCCGTGGCGATCGCGCGCGGCGGGTTCGAATACCAGGGGCAGAAGTGCTCGGCCGCCAGCCGCGTCTACGTGCCGCGCTCGCTCTGGCCCGAGGTGCGCGACCGCGTCGTGGCCATGATGCAGGAGATGCGGATGGGCGACATTCAGGACTTCCGCAATTTCGTCGGCGCCGTGATCGACCAGAAGGCGTTCCGTAAGATCAGTGAATACATCGCCGACGCGAAGCGCAACGCCACGATCGTGGCCGGCGGCAAGACCGATGAGTCGGTAGGGTATTTCGTCGCCCCGACGCTCGTCGAGACCACCGATCCGGGCTACCGACTGCTGTGCGAGGAGATCTTCGGCCCCGTGGTGACGGCGTATGTCTACGACGACGCCAAATGGGCCGAGACGCTCCACGCGATCGATGAGACGTCTCCCTATGCGCTCACCGGCGCGGTCTTCTCCACCGACCGTCACGGCGTGCGCGAGGCCATGGCCACGCTGCGCAACAGCGCCGGAAATTTTTACGTCAACGACAAGCCCACCGGCGCGGTGGTCGGGCAGCAACCGTTCGGCGGGGCGCGCGGCTCGGGCACCAACGACAAGGCCGGCTCCAAGCTGAACCTCGTGCGCTGGGTGAGCGCCCGCGCAATCAAGGAGTCGTTCGCGCCGCCGACGGATCATAAGTATCCGTTCATGACGGCGGAGTAGGACGGGGAACGGGGTACCGGCCATTCCATGCGCATCCTCAATCAGGAACAGGTCAAGTCGCTCCTTCCCATGCGCGAATGCATTCCGCTCATGGAAACCGCCCTCGCCTCGCTGTCGCGGGGCGAGGTGGTGCTGCCCCTGCGGCCGGTGCTCCGCATTCCCGGCACCCACAACGTGTTCGCCATGATGCCCGCGTATTCGTCGGCACTGCGGGCGTTCGGCGCCAAGATGATCACGGTCTTTCCCGGCAACCACGGCACCGATCTCGATTCGCACCAGGGCGCCGTGCTGCTCTTCGACGCGCGCGACGGCCGGCTCGTGGCCGTGCTCGACGCCTCCTCGATCACCGCCATTCGCACGGCGGCGGTGTCGGCCGTGGCGACGGCGCTCCTCGCCCGCGACAACGCCGCCACCCTGGCCCTCCTGGGCAGCGGCGTGCAGGCGCGCACGCACCTCGAGGCGACCGCCCTCGTGCGCCCGATCACGCGCGTGCGCGTGTGGAGCCGCACCACCGCCCATGCCGCCGCCTTCGCCACGTGGGCCGGGCGGGTCCATGGCACCAGCGTGGAGGTGTGCCAATCGGCCGCCGATGCGGTGCGCGGCGCCGACATCGTCTGCACAGTGACCTCCGCCCGCGAGCCGGTGCTCCGCGGCGAGTGGCTGGAACCCGGCATGCACGTGAACGCGGTGGGCGCCTCGCAGCCCGACGCCCGCGAACTCGACAGCGCCGCGGTGGCCCGGTCGCGCATCTTCGCCGATCGCCGCGAGTCGCTGCTCAAGGAATCGGCCGATTTTCTGGTGCCGATGCGCGAGGGACTCGTCTCGGAGCAGCACGTGGTGGCGGAACTCGGCGAGATCCTCATCGGCAAGGCGCGCGGCCGTGGGTCCGCCACCGAGATCACGCTCTTCGATTCGCTCGGCCTCGCCGTGGAGGACCTGGCGGCGGCGTGCCACGTGTACGAGCGGGCCGAGCGCGAAGGCGTGGGCGCCGAAATCGCCATGGGCGGCCTTCGCCCCACCGACTGAGGCGATGCGCGGTACGCCGCCCCCACCGGCCCCGCCCGCCGGTTACGCATGGCCACCCAGACCCTACCGACTCGGGGCCAGCTGCCCCCCGCCCCGCCCCCCTGGCCCCTGCCGCCCGCCTGAGCGGCCTGGGCCTGTTGCCCTTGTTTCCCCCTCAGCTTCCCCGCCGTTTTCGCCCTGTTGCGCCCGCTGGCCGCCCTGAGGAGGCTACCCAGGACACGCCCCGCAGCCCCTCATGCAGTACACTTCCCGGGGCCCGTCCGCTGAGCCCCCGGCCGGGAATGACACAACGCTAACGTTCGGCGCCCCCGATCATCGCCGGAGCATCGTTTGCCCGAGCCGCATCCGCCCCTGAAACCGATTCCGCTGGCAGATATCCAGGCCGCGCGCGCCCGGATTGCCGGTACTGCCGTCCGGACTCCGCTCGTCCGCCTGCACTCCGACGCGCCCTCGGAAATCCATCTCAAACTCGAGACGCTCCAACCGATCGGGTCGTTCAAGCTTCGCGGAGCGCTCAACGCCATGCGTCTGCTCCCCGCGAAGACGCTCGCCGGCGGAGTCTACACCGTCAGCGCCGGAAACATGGCGCAGGGGGTCGCCTGGGCGGCCCGTGAACTTGCCGTCCCCTGCCGCGTCGTGGCCCCCGACCACACTCCCCAGACCAAACTCGATGCCATCGCCCGGCTCGGGGCGACCGTCGTACGGGTTCCATTCGCCGACTGGTGGCGGGCCATTGTCGAGTTCGGGGTGCCGGGAGAGACAGGGGCGTTCATCCACCCCGGCGCGGACCCCACGGTGATCGCCGGAAATGCTACCGCGGGCCTGGAGATCGTGGAGGACCTGCCCGACGTGGACGCCATCCTCGTGCCGTACGGCAGCGGCGGGCTGGCCTGCGGTATCGCGTGCGCGGCGCACGCCCTCCGCCCCGGCGTCCGCGTGTATGCCTGCGAGGTCGAGACGGCCGCGCCGTTCTCAGCATCGCTCGCCGCCGGCCGGCCGGTGGCGGTGGAGTACACGCCCACGTTCGTGGATGGTATCGGCGGCAAGACGGTGCTCGAGCAGATCTGGCCGCTGGCGCGCGAGGTGCTGGCTGGGTCGATCGTCGTCTCGGTGCGCCAGGTGGCCGACGCCGTGCGCATGCTCGCCGAGCGCACACGGGTGATCGCCGAAGGGGCCGGCGCCGCGCCCGTAGCCGCGGCGCTGGCGCACGATCTCGGGGTCGAGCGAGTCGCGTGCGTCGTGTCGGGTGGGAACATTGATTCCAGAAAGCTCGCCCAGATTCTGAACGGCCAGGTTCCCTAGATTCGCTGTAGGGCGGCCTGACTGCCCTACCGTCCTGCTGTCCTACCGTCCTACTGTCCCACCGTCCTACTCTCCTACCATGCCGTCCATTCCGTACGTCACCGCCGACGTCTTCACCGACCGCCGCTTCGGTGGCAATCAGTTGGCGGTCTTCCCCGACGCCCGCGACATCCCGCCCGAGCAGATGCTCGACATCACCCGGGAATTCAACTTCTCGGAAACGACCTTCGTCCTCCCGCCGGAGGACCCGCGCCACACGCGGCGCGTGCGCATCTTCACGCCGGAACGCGAGATGCCCTTTGCCGGACACCCCACCGTGGGCACGGCGCACGTGCTCGCCCACCTCGGCGAGGTGAGGCTCATGGGCCCCACGACACGCATCGTGTTCGAGGAGGGCGTGGGCCCCGTCCCGGTGACGATCCGCGCCGAAGGCGGCCACCCGGCGTTCGCCCAACTCTCCGTGGCCAAGCTGCCCGAGACGGGCCCGACACCGCCCCCACCGGTGGCCCTGGCCGAGATCCTGTCGCTTGCGCCGGCGGACATATTACAAAACGTGTATGCGCCCGGCGCGGTCTCGTGCGGCCTTCCCTTCCTGTTCGTACCGCTCGTCGACCGCCACGCCGTGGCCCGCGCGCGCGTGCGCCTCGACGCCTGGGAACGCCTGCTCGGCGATTACTGGACCCGGGAGATCTTCGTCTTCGCCCTCGACCCCGAACGCGACGGCTCGGACATCCGCGCCCGCATGTTCGCCCCGGGCCTCAACGTGACCGAGGACCCCGCCACCGGCAGCGCCTGCGCCGCCCTCGGCGGATACCTCGGCATGCGCAGCGCGCAGGCCGACGGCACCCTGCGCTGGGTGGTGGAACAGGGGTTCGAGATGGGACGCCCCAGCATCCTCGAGGTCGAGACCGACAAGGCCGCCGGTCAGATCACCGGCGTCCGTGTGGGGGGCAGCAGCGTGGTGGTGTGCGAGGGGACGATGACGATCTAGTGGTGCCCCAGCGTCCACACGTATGCGGCGAGTGTCCTGATCTGCTCGTCGGTGTAGTCATGGCCGCCGCGCGGACGCATCGGGAACCGGTGCTGCGGGTGCTTGATCGAATCCTTCGGAATTCCGCCGGTCACGATCTTCACGATCGATGCGTAGGTGCCGTCGGTGTGCTCGTACTTGCCCGTCGTCAGGTCGGGGCCATTCCGCCCGTTGGTGCCGCCTTTGCCGTGACATCCGTTGCAGCTGCGCGGGGCGTTGAACAGCGAATCGCCGGCGCTGACCATCGCGGCCGTGACGCCGGCCGGCAGCCCGGCACCGCCGGCCTGCGCCATGGCCGTCGACGCCGCCGGCCCAGGAACGGGGGCCGGGACCTGCGCGGCGGGCGTGCTGTGTGACCCGCCACAGGCGAACAGCCCCCAGGCGGCGATGGGAACGAACACCAGGCGGACATGGAAACCCACGGTCATGGACGACATCCGTTGAGGTGGTTGCGGCAAATCTTGTATCCGGGACGCTCGCCGGCAACTCCGCTACGGGCTGCTCGGTTTGAGAGTGTCGTAGAGGGGATGCGCGGGGGTGAGCGACGCCTCCTGGTGCGCCACCGTCACCGCCAGAACGCGCACGTGCGGATCGTTGGGGAGCGTGAGGATCCGGGCACCGGCCGGCAGATCCATGGAATACGCGAACAAATACGAGTAAGCATACGCCTCGTTCTTGCCGTCCGCGGTGTGCTTGTGCGATGCGAACCACGCCACCGGCGCCCGCTTGATGAAGCCCGGGGTGAGGCTGTCCATGACCTCCAGCATCCGCTGGCGCGCGGCGCCGTTCCGGCGGCGCGCCTCCTGGGCCTCGTGCGCCTGGACCACGAGCAGCGTATCGCCGCCCGCAGCCCGCACCGAATCGAGTTGGATGTGGAACAGCGAGTCCTGGCGCACGCGGAATTGTTGGAAGCGCCGCTGCTGGGCCGCTGCTTCCTCGGCCGACGGCGGCGGTGCCGGTACCTCCTTGAATCCCCGATCGTACCACTGCCCGATGAAACCGTCCCATGCCTCGATGTCGAGCGGCGCCCTGGCCGCGCCCACCTGGAATGGGTCAGTGCGGTCGCCGCTGTCGGACGCCGCCAGCAGATACACGCGGTTGTAGTCACCCGCCGGCAGCGTGATCCGCTGGCCACGCGCCACGACGGCATCCGGCAGACCGCTCGCCGCCGGGGCGAGATGGAAGGTCACCCCACTATAATCGATCTCTGATGGCAGCATCTCGGCGGGCAAGGCTTCGCCGGCCGCGTTGAATCCGCCCACCGAATGGGTTGCGTCGTTGCTCGCCACCGCGGCGTCGTATTCGAGGGACACCGCCTGGGAGGTTGGCGCGGCCTCGGTGGTCGGCGCCGGGCCGAGTTTGACGGCGAAGGTACGGATCGTGTACGGCGTCAGCGACGTCACGAGCGCGCCGTTCTCGATCGTGGCTGGCCCCAACGGCTGCTCCTGCCCGTTCACTTCGCGCGCCGACACCACCGGCGCCGCGAAGGTGAGCCGCACGTCGGGCTGGGGCTGGCCGCTCATCTCGGTGATCCGCACCACATATTCGTCGCTCGCCTCGGCGTGCTTGAGCGCCATCACGCGCACCCGGCTGTCGTTCACGCGCAACAGCGAGAAGGTGCGCCCCAATGGCCCGGGGTGTTTCTGGGTCACGAACACCTTCATCGGATCGTTGAGCCGATAGCCCTGCCAGTCGGTCTGGGCGGCACGCCAATCACCGGCGTGGCCGGCCAGGCCGTAGATGAACTCGTGATGCCCGAAGTCCTGCGACGCCTGGTCCGAGTACGAATAGCCCTGCGGGCTCAGCCCCGGCGTGCGGAGCAGCGTGAGCCGGATGGTATGGTCGTTCGGCTTGTCCGACCCATTCTTGTCGTCAGTGAGCACGGTGACTCCGTACGCCCCGCCGCGATCCGTGAGGTCGATCCACTGGTGCGACGGCACCTCGAACTTGCGAGCATAGGCGTTGCCGCGCTCGATCGTGCCCACATCCCAGTTGTAGGTGGCCACGCTGTCCGACGCGGTGAACGGGAACGTGGCCTTCAGCATCGTGGCCGGCATATGCCAGTCGATCGCGTTGCGGAATTCCACGCGCTCGCCGGCATCGCCCGCCGACAGACTGATCGTCTGCACGAACCGCGAGCTGTCCACCGTGCGCGTCACGGTCAGCGACACGCACACCGGACCCCGCTCCGTGATCCGGATGTCGGCCGGGCCCTGCGCTCCCACGTACGTTCGCGGCGCGCGCTGCTCATCATCGAAGTCCATGTTCCACGCCGGCCACTGGGTGGGTGTGTCTTCCAATAGCGCCAGGCGAATGGGCGACGACAGCAGCTCCTTGTTCAGCGTCTTGTCGAAGATGCTCGACACGTCTCCAGCGTCGTCGAGCGTCACGCGATATTCGGCGTTCTCCAACGACCGCGCGCTCACCTTGAGCGGCGATTCCGCCGCCGGAGCCGGCGTCGAGCGTAGGTCATATACCGCATACCCGACCGACGGAGCATCGGCCACGAACAGGACGTGTGCCTCGCCGTTCTTCCACGAGTCGAGTTGGGCCGGTTCGGCCTGCCCGTCGGGCCCCACCACACTCACCCCGCGCGGATCGCGCGCGAACGGCACGGTGGCTCGCACCACTTCCTGCCGCGCGATGTTCAGCGGATTGTACACCACGACGGGCGTGCCCTGGGCGTCGGTGTTCATCGCCGCGGCCACCGCCTGGCTGCCGCTCGCGAGCACACTCGCGAACTGGTTCATCGCGATCACGTCGTCGTTCCAGGCGAACGTATAGGCGCGCGGCGTGGCCGTTCCCGCCGCGAGGTCGTGGAAGTGAGCACCCATCGCCAGCGTCCACGCGTCGTCGAGTCGCTGCATGGGATAGGCCCGTCCGCCCAGCCACTCGGCGGCCACCGACGCCTTCTCGGCTCCGTCGGCCAGCAACTCCTCCTCGCGAATCCATCGCTTCTGATAGGCCTGCGACGTGAGGGAGCCCGCCGAGTGGTTCTGGAGTTCCATCTCGCCGTCGTAGCTCGGCAGGCCTTGGGCCTCCGCGGGCGTGATATCCTGGAACATCTGATCGGCTCTGGACGAGATCACGTGCAGCGGCCCTTTCGTGGTGACGCTCCTCTCCACTTCGGCCACCGAACGCTCACTCGGTGCGCCGCCGGTATCGCCGGTGCCGTAATAGTGATAACCGGCGTACACACCATACTTCTCCCCATCGCGGTCCACGCGGTTGACCCACGTCGTGTCGGTGGTGAGATCGTCCGTCACGTTGCCGCTGTAGCTTCCGGGATTGAGCGCCGCGATCACGCTGCTGCCGTCGGGGCCGATCCACCGCCCGACATTGAACGGCACGCCCTTGCCTTCCATCCCCGCCGGCGTGCTCGGTTGATCGGGCACCGACGAGCCCCAGGTGAGCTTCTGCGTAGAGAAGCCTTTGATGCCGGCGTGCGCCAGGATCGTCGGCAGCGACCACGGAAAGCCGAAGCAGTCGGGGAGCATGAATTCCTGGCTCGCCACGCCGAATTCGCGGCGGAAGAATTCGTTCCCGTACAGGATCTGGCGCATGATGCCTTCGGCCGACGGCGCGTTCACATCGCCCTCCTCCATCGATGACCCCGCGGGGAACCACTGGCCCGACGCGACGTACGCCTTCAGCCGCTCGAAGTCCATGGGCCAGTATTCCTTCATCATCCGATAGCGGTTGGCTCCGCTGAAGTTGAACACGTAATGCGGATATTTGGCGAACAGCGCGAAGTTGTCATGCATCGTCTTGGGCAGGAATTCATCGATCACCTGTGGGTATTCCCACCGCCACTCCGTATCGAGGTGCGCGTAGCCCACCACGTACAGCGTGGGATCCTTGGCCAGGTCGGGACGGAGCCGGAGCACGTCGCGCGGAGCGGCGGCGCGTACGGAGCCCAGCGGCGGCGGCCCTCCCGTCGGGCCGGCCACGGGCTCCTGCGCCTTCGCCGAGCGGGTGAAGGTGGCCAGCGTGATGAGAAGCGCGGCGGCCGTGCCGGCGCGATGGATGGCGTGACGCATGATGATTCGACCTCGTGAAGTCCACTCGGGCACGGCTATCCGGCCCGATCGATTGCCCCGCGCGCAGCGGACCAATTTTTTCGAACCTACGGCCCGCGCTGCACGGTCACAACCGGCACCCGCGTTAAGGTCCCGTTGAGCCGTCCGGCGGCCGTGCGTTCGGAGGCGATGAGACACGCCAAGCCCGGCCGGCTCACCTTTGCCGGACCGGGCCATCGCAGAGACTCGCTAGTTGTTTCCGCCCGCGCCCGCGCCCCCGCCCCCACTCTTGAGCGGCGGCAGCGGCTTGATCCGCTTGCCCCATGTCGGGTAGGGTGGCTCCACCGAGTCGCGTTTCACCGGGTGCTCGGCCAACTGTTTGAGCGCCACTTCCACCGCGGTCTCCAACTGCTTGTCCTGTCCGGCGATCATGTCCTTGGGCCAATCCTCCACGTCCACGTCGGGCGACGTGCCTTCATTCTCCACGTGCCACTTGTGATCGGTGCCGAAGAACCCACCGCGCGGCGCGATCGCCGACCCGCCGTCGATGAACGGGGGCGTGTCGGCCGTGTGCACCAGCCCGCCCCATGTGCGCTTGCCCACCAGGGTGCCCACCTTGCGCGACTTGAACATCCATGGCATCAGGTCGCCGCCCGAGCCGGCCATTTCGTTGATGATCATCACCTTGGGGCCCCAGATCCCCGCTTCGGGGCTGGTGAACGGAACCCGCGTGCCGGCCACGTTATTGAAGTAGCCGTCGAAGCCGCGCTGCAGCACGTCGATGATATAGTCGGCCGCCGACCCGCCGCTGTTGTACCGCTCGTCGATCACGGCTCCCTGCTTGTTCTGCTGGGAGAAGTAGTAGCGGTTGAAGTACGTGTACCCCGGCTGCGCCGTGCTCGGCAAATACACGTACGCCAGCTTGCCGTGCGACAGCGAATCGACGATGCGTCGGTTGTTCTCCACCCAAGCCCGGCTGCGCAACGACTGTTCGTTTGCCACGGGCAGCACGGTCACGTCGTGCGCCCCATCAGCCGATGGTTGCGCGTTCACCGCGAGTACGGTCTGCCTGTCGGCCGTGCCATCGAGCAGCCGGTAGATGTTGTCGGTGCCGGCAAGATCCTGTCCGTTGATGGCCACGAGATAGTCGCCCACGTGCACGTCCAGCCCCGGCACGGCGAGCGGGGCACGCAGATCCGGGTTCCAGCTCTCGTCGTCGTAGATCCTCGTGATGCGGTAGCGGCCGTTCTGTACCGTGAAATCGGCCCCCAGCAGCCCCGTGGTGGTGCGTGGGACTTCGGGCATGTCGCCGCCGCGTACGAACGAGTGCCCGATGGCGATCTCGGCACCCATCATGTCCATTAGATAGTTCAGATCTGCCCGATGGTTCACGTAGGGTAGCAGCACCCCGTACATCGCCTTCATGCGCGGCCAGTCGGTGCCGTGCAGGTTGGGCACGTACAGGTAGTCGCGCTGTTGGCGCCAGTCGGCATAGAAGATTTCGCGGAACTCGGCCTTGGGATCCAGATACATGCGCAGCGACACGTCGAGTCGCCCCTGGCCCGCCGGCGGCGGAGTGCGGTCGGCGTCCACGATGAACAGCGACGGCGCACTCGGTGTTCCTCCCGCCGCCCCGGGGCCCCCGCGCCCCCCACCCCCTCCGGCCGCGCGGTAGAGCAGCTTGTGGCCGTCCAGGCTCACGTCGTAATCGGCCACGCCCGATACGAACGGCGCTTCGCGCCGGTCGCTCAGCCGGTACCGCAGTAGCTCCGCCCCGCCACCGCCGGCCCCGGCGCCCCCGCGACCGCCGGCATTCGTCCCGGCACGCAAGTAGTAGACGCTGCCGGCGACGCCCGCCTTCAACTGGGAGTATTGCGCCTGCGGAACACCAGGCACGGCCAACACCCGGCTCTGCAGGGCATCGAAATCGATCTGCACGTGCACTGGCGCTCGCGGCGCCACCGGCGGGTTGTCCGCGTCGGCGCTGGCCTCGTCACCGCCCCGTGCCACTCCGCCGCCACGCCCCATCCGGCCGCGGCCACGACCACCGGTCTCGATGGGCATCGCCGGCGCGCCCGTCTCCTCGTCGCTGCGCAGCGTGAACGGCGTGGCGTCGGTCTTGTCGAGCACCGCCAGGTAGAGCCCGAACGTCTCTGTGTGGTCGTAGCTCGACATGTCCAGCCACTGCGACCGCAGGCCATAGTCCGTGGACGCCAGGAACCAGAGGTACCTGCCGCTCGCGTCCCATGCCGGCGAGACGGCGTCGGCCAGCCCGTCGGTCACCTGGTTGGTCTTGCCCGTCTGCATGTCATAGGTGAACACCGCATGGTAGAGCGAATTGAGGTGCGCTACGTACGCGATGTACCGCGAGTCGGGGCTCCACACCGGGTCCATGGTGCGCGTGGGCACCATCCAGGGATCGTCACCCACTTCCTTGGCGGTGCCGGTGGCCACGTCGAGCACCCACAGGTGCAGGTTCGTGTCGGTGTACAGGATATACTTGCCGTCGGGCGACCATTGCGCCGTGTAGTAGTGCGTGGGATGCGGCAGATTGATGAACCGCGGCGCATTGAGGCCGTCCTGGTCGCGGATCACGAGCTGGAACTCACCCGACTGGTCGCTGAAGTAGGCGATGGATTTTCCGTCGGGCGCCCACACCGGGTTCAACTCGGCGGCGCCGCTTGTGTTCGTGAGATCGCGCACGTTGCCGTACTGGGCGGGAATCGTGAAGATCTCCCCGCGCGCATCGACCAGGGCGCGCTTACCGGTGGGCGAGATCGCCAGGTTGGAGATGCGCCCCGAGACGTCCTCCCAGTGCGGCATCATCCACGGGAAGTTGCCGGTGGCCGTGATATCCACCACGTGTTCCTTGCCCGTCCTGGGGTCCAGTTCGTGCACGTACCCCGCCTGTTCGAACACCAGTACGCCGTCGCCGCTGTCCAGCGTCTTCACATCGTAGTCGGAGTAGTCGGTGACCTGCTTGAGCGCCTTGGTCGCCATGTCGTACGACCACACGTTCGCCACGCCGTCGCGGTCGGAGATGAAGTACACGATCTTGCCCACCCACGCCGGTTCCATGTCCTTGGAATCCTTCCAGGGGGGCGTGACTACGTCGTACGTGGTGAGATTCATGATCCAGATCGGCCGGTTCTGGCCTCCGCGGTAGTTCCGGCGCTCTTCGTCCCAAGAGTTGTTCATTCGATAGGCCACGTACCGGCCGTCCGGAGAGATGTGTCCCTGGAAGGCGCGGGGCATGGGCATTGGCAGTGCCACGCCGCCATCCACCGAAATCGTCCAGAACCGAGGCGCGCCGGTGGGAGCCTCGGTAGCCCGTCCCGACGAGAACACCACGCGCTTGCCGTCGGGTGTCCACCCGGTCACTTCGTCGTTGCCCGGGTGCCAGGTGAGCCGCTTGGGCTCGCCACCCGTGGCGGGCACGACGTACACGTCGGCGTTCCCCGCATAGTTCGCCGTGAACGCGATCAGCTTGCCGTCCGGGGAGAAGTGCGGGTCGGAGGCCTGCCCCTGGAAAGCGGTGAGCATCTGCGCCGTTCCGCCGGCTCGGCTCACGACCCAGATGTTCTGCGCATAGGCGAATGCTATTTCGGTGGCGCTCACCGTGGGCGCGCGGAGCATGCGCGTCTGGGCGCCGGCGTCGGCTGCCGAGACGGGGAGGGCGAGCGCCAACCCGAGCCCCGCGAGGGCACGGGTACGGCTGATGGGGAGAGGACGGCGGAGTCGGGACATGGGGGGGCCAGGCCGGTGCGGGGTTACTCGTGTGCGGCGCCGCCCCGGTCGGGCGATCCCGGCCGCGCACGAACGCGCTAAGCATGACGCGCGGCACCGCAATCTGCTAGGCCGTGGGAGCGTCAGGCTCGACGGGACGCGGGCCATGGGGACGCGCCCGGCGGCGCCCGCGCCACCGCTCTTTCGCCGCGGTCCGCAGGCCCGTATGCTATGCTTCATTCCCTATCAGCAAGGAGTGTGTTCGTGCGCTTCAATACCGTATGTGCGGCCTCGCTCGGCCTGCTGGCCCTCGCGGCAAGTGGGTGCGCATCGAGCCAGGGCGGTGCCGCATCCGAGTCCATTGCCGCCGACGCGGCTTCGGGCAAGCTCGGACCGGCCGTGCTTCAGTGGTCGGGAAACTTCCGGCCCACGCAGCAGCAGAGCGGCACGTTCGGCGGGGAACTGGCGCGAAACCAGGCGTCGGGAACCGTGGTGATCACCGCGGCGAACCCGGCGCAGATCCGCGTCCGGATGTCGGCCAACCTTCCGGTCACCGATCCCGTGCGTCTGCCCTGGGCGATGGCCCCGGGGGCGTGCGGTTCCAACACCCTTCCGCTGATGACGGTTGCGCAGTTCCCGGAGATGACCATGAGCAATGGCAGCGGCCGCCTGGACGAGGTCGTTTCACTCCCCTTCCCGACCGTCGGCACGTACCACGTCAACGTGTTCGACGCGGGCACCAGCGGGGCCGACGAGTCCGACGTGATGGCGTGCGCTGACCTATCCCTCGGACGACGCGGCGGCTGAACCCTGACTCT
>DATLUQ010000063.1 GCA_035533015.1 Gemmatimonadaceae bacterium
TAGCCGTCCGTGGCATTGCACTCCACTTCCAGCTCGTACGTGATTGCCTGGAGGAAGCTTGCCGTGCTCGTGGACGCGGTGAGCGGCGTAAGGTGTCCGCGATTCACACGCGTATTGTTCACCAACTGGGCCGCCAGGGCGAGGTTGCCGCCGGTACGCACGAGCGCTTCGGCCTGCAACAGGTCGTTCTCGGCCGCCAGGATGAATGGCTGCGGCCCCGTGAATGAGACGGCAGCCTGCCACGAATAGCTGATGTACCGCACGTGGTAATACGGACTCTGCATGTAGATGCCACGAGCCGCGCTCCCTTGCACTTGGCGCGCGTACACGTAATCCGTGCTATCGTCGACACCGGTCGTATATGCGTTGACGTTGGTCAGATCGGTGCCCAACCTGGCATCATAGGGGGCCTGCGGAGCCCACACCGCATCGTACGCGGACGCCGGCGACGCTGGCAGTCCGGTGTACTGACTCGGCACGTTGGGCGCCATCTGGCTGATCAGTTTCAGGTCGACCATCATCCAACTCGGAAGGTCGTTGTATGCGGTGTACAGGGAGTACCAACTGTTGCCGCCGTCGCCGACGACGCTGAAGTCGATGGGCGAACCGGCCGTGCCGGTGCCGATGCCCTTCTGGGCGTAGGCCAGCACCTGCGCCCAGTTCGCCGTGGCGGCCTGGGCCGCCGTGCGGGGCGTATAGGCCAGCAACTGCGCGCCCCACGTGTTGGCCAGACGATTTATCACGGAAGCCGTGAGACCGCCGCCCGCCGTGCCGCCATTGCTGAATCTCGAGGGCGGCGCGGTGGTGGACGCCGGAAACTCCCCGGCCGTATACGTATAGGACTGTCCCGCGGTGGCCGCGATGAGCTTGTCAATCTTACCCTTGGTGAACCCCGCCATGCTATCGTAGGGGACGAAGGCCGCCACCGCCGTGGCCTCGTCCACCGGGAATGCCTTGTCGTACACGAGGGCCAACTCCATCAGCGCCCCAGCCTGGGCAAGTTGGGCCAGCACGGAGTACTTGCCCGTGCCACCAGGCAGTGCCACGCCTGAAGCAACCGCACGGAGCACGTCGTTCGCCTGCCCGAGCGCGCCATACTCGGACTGCCATGGGGCCTGCGCCACCTCGGCGTCGCCGCTCGCCTGGTTGTTGTTGTAGGGGATGCGTGGCTCGAGGTTGTTGAAGCGCGCCCCGTAGTTGCCGTAGTTCTGCGTCATCAGGTCGCCGGTTACGTTGAGCATGCCCCAGGGGTTAGGATCGCCCCCGGCGCTTGTCGCCGCGATGTACCACGCGTTGACCGACGACACCGCAAGGTTCTGGACATCGGCGGGGCTCGCGAGCGCGCGGGCCACGTCTGGAGTATTGGGGTTGGTGATGTTGAGGTCCTGACTGCAGGCGGCGCAAGCCAGCAACGCCGCTCCCGTCAACACCGCGCCCACCGTTCGCTGCATATGCATTAGTCTCTGCTCCATGAATGGGCGGTAGGGTTAGAAGCGGATCTCGACCTGGCCGGTGAACGTCCGGAAGGGCGGATACCGGAAGCCGTCGATCTTGTAATTGAAGTCGTTTCCCGAGACCACGTCGGGGTCAAATCCCGAATACTTGGTCCACGTGATCAGGTTGCGCGCCAGGAACGAAATCCGAAGGCCGGACGCCTGGCCCAACCCGATCTTTGGCAGCAGCCGCGGACTCACATCGTACCCCACCGAAAGCTCGCGGAGTTTGAGGTACGCGCCGGACTCCACGAAGTACTGGTTCGGATCCAAGCCGTTGTAGATGCCGAGCGTGAAGAAGTTCTCGGCCACCTTCTGGTTCTGAGCCTTGCCCACCATGTCCATGCCGGGATTGCGCAGATCCTGGGTCATCCACTGCTTGCTGAAGTTGTAGATGTCCCCACCCATCTGGCCGTCGAAGTTCGCGTGGATGGCGAACTGGCCCCAGCGAACGTCGTTCTGGAAACCGTAGTTGAGGTTGGGGTTCACGTTGCCGATGATGAACTTGTTGGCGCCGGTCTTGTCCACGTACGCGATCGGCACCTCGTTCGCCGTGCCACGCTGGGACGCCAACACCAGGTATCCCAGCGGGTTCACGACGTAGTTGCTCGCCTGCGCGCCGGCATTGGCCGGGTTGTCAAGGAGCTGCGCGAACGTGTGCACCCACTTCGTCCCGTAGATGACGCCCAGCGGCTGGCCCGCCTGGTACCAGAACACACCCTGGCCCTGGCCGCCGGCGCTCACCGTGAACGGCGCGTGATTCATCGAGGTGATTTCCTGCGTCGTATGATCGGCTGTGAGCGAAAGATCCCACGTGAAGCTCCGCTTATCTACAAGCCGCGTCTGCAGAGCGCCTTCGAGGGTCTTGGACAGGATGTTGGCCGCGTTCTGCCACTGGCTGTTGAAGCCGCCCGAGGCCGCGAGCGACAGCGGCACCTGCAGGAACGCGCCGTCCGTCACGCGATTGGCGTAGGTCAATTCGCCGCTGAACCGGTTGAGGAAGTCGGCGTTGATGCCGTACTCGGTCTCCGTCAAGACGGCCGCCGCCAGGTTCTTGTTCCCTACCGTGTTCTTGCTGAACTGCCCGTTGCCGATTGTGTACGTCTCGTACTGCATGTCATAGGTCGGCCGCAGGCCGGCCGTTCCCTGGGCCACGTGAACCTTCAACTCCTGGAAGCCCGGGATGTGGAAATCCTGCGTGATGCGGTACGCACCCGCTATCCGATAGAAGTTGGACCACCGCGCGTTGGGGCCGAACAGCGACGATCCGTCGCGGCGATACAGTCCATCAACGATGTACCGGTCCTTCAGGTTGAACGACTGCGACACCATGTAGTCCGTGGTCCGCTCCACGTTCAACGTCGAGCCGACCGAAAGCGACGTCTGCGCCAGCGCCGCGAGATCCGGCACACCATTCACGTTCAGGATGTAGCCGCCGGCGTTGAAGTTGTTGAACGTATCGTTCTCCAACTGGTACGCCACGCTGGTGGTCGAGAGCAGACTGCGGTACAGCTTGGTCGCCGTGGCGCGCAACATCGAATTCCACGAGATGTCATTCGTGGTGTAGTTCCTGAGGCCGCCCTGGCCAGGGGTCCCGCTGGTGGTGCTGAGGGTACCGCGCGCCGTGTAGTCCTGCTCCGTGGCGCTCAGGCGGTCGGTGCCATAGTTGGCGTCGAACCGCAGCCAATCGACGGGGCGCCAGTTGCCGGAGATCGAACCGAGCAGCCGTTGGCGGTTGAAGTTCTGAGAACTCGAGAACAGGTCGAACAACGGGTTCGGGCGAGCGTTCACGTCCGACCACGCCGGCAACACCGGGAAGTACTTGCTCGAGTCCGTCGCGGTGAATCCCGGGAGTGGATTGGCCGCCGTCCCATACGGGTGCGCCAAGTCGATGATCGGCGACGCCTGGTACAGGTCGAAGAACCCAGTGCTCGAGTTCGGGCCGAAATCGTTGTTCTGGTTGCCGTAGGTGACGCTGGCCGAGAGATTGGCCTTGGCCCCGACGCCCTGGTCGATGTTCAACCGCACGTTCTGGCGGAACTGGCCTTTCTTGAACGGCAGAATGCCGCCGTTGTGATCGGAGCTGTACGATGTGTTGAAGTTCGTATTGCCGCGACGCAGACCCACCGACACGTCGTTATTGTAGTAGTTGTTGCTGCTCATCCAGAGCTTGGCCTGATTGCGATACGCGTTCGGTCCGGAAGTCGGATACGGCGTGTCGTCGAACGGCGACGAGCTCAGGATGTTGTTCCCGTTCGACGAGAGCTGAATGCTGCCGTCGGCGTTGAACTGATTTCGCGTGCCCGTATTCACCGCCGGCCAATGCGGGATGTCCGAATTACCGTATTCGGTATGAGCCGTGATGCTCAGGTGGTTCTCAGCGAGGTCGGCGCCGCGTTTGGTCGTGATGTTGATGACGCCGTTGGCCGCGTTCGAACCGTAGAACGACGCGCCGGCCGCGCCCTTCAGCACTTCGATCGACGAGATGTCCGATGCGTCGATGTCCGAAATGCTCTCCTGCGTGAGGACGCCGTCGATGATGATCAGCGGGGTGCTGCATCCCACCGTCAGACAGGTCGAGCCACGGATGCGGATCGCCGGGTCGCCACCGGGGTTGCCGGTGCCGAGGTCAACCTTCAAGCCGGCGACCTGACCGGAAAGGGCGTCCAGCGGGTTCGCCGCCGGGACCGCCGAGATCTGCGAGCCCGAAATCTTCGCCACGGAGAACGTCAGACTGTTCTGCGAGGTCGAATCGGCGACGCCCGTCGTGACCACCGCATTCAGGTGGAACGGATCGGCCTTGAGTGAGAAGTCCAGCGTGTGCGCGCCGGCACTCAGCGTCACCGACTGGTTCATCGAGGAATAGCCGATGTACCGCGCATTCACCGTGACGCTCTGGCCGCGGGCGCTCACATCGGGAATCGCGATCGTGTAGTTGCCGGCTTCGTTGGTTACCGCACCCACGTGGAGCACGCTGATGGAGACGCTGGCACCAGGAATCGCGGTGCCGTGCTCGTTGGTCACCTTGCCGGTGACCACGGTCGCCTGCCCCATCGCCCGCTGCGCCGTCAATCCAACCAGGCACGCGGTTACGAGCGGGACAATCCAACGCCTCATTCCATTCACGGTCATGTTGTCGGTCCTCATCCAAGGGTCTCTGAGGGAGATTTGAAAGACATGCCGCCAACCGCGCGGGGTAGAACAGCGGTTGGACTTCGATACTGGCGGGTCGAGGCGCTGCCAGAACTTGGAAGCGATCCTCGTATCGGGTTAGAAACAAACAGGATACAGTTGCCTAGTGTGCAACCTAGACCCCTGTCCCGCAAGGGTCCGTACAACGTCACAACCCTGCGAGCCAACTGGGAGGTCACATTATCGAGGGCCCGCACTCCGCTCCCCAACGTCAACCTTTCGTCAAGACACCCGCGGAATTGGATATGAGAATTCCGTCTTTCTGACCGATCAACTTGGAATTCATCGGCCCACTACTATATAGAGGGGACTCCGGAGCCGCGCCGCCTCACTCTGAAAGAGGAGCTGGGCACGGAATCCGTTGGACTGGGCCGGAAGTCAAACGGCATCTCCACCAACTGGCGCACCGGCCGCCCTCGAATCCTTGCAGGCGAGAAACTCGCAGCCCGTAGCGCCCGCCGCACCGCGGCACTGAATGGCGCCGCCGTCGCGGATACGACCTCGATCGTCGCCATCTCCACAGCCCCCGCCGTGTCAACCACGAATCGCACCACCACGTGGCCCGGCACCCGCACCCGGTACAGGGAATCGGGATATATCGGAACCGCTGTGCCCCTGTCGTATCCCGCCGGCTGATCCACCGTCGCCGCCGTATACACCACGTTCGCCTTGAGGAGCGAGTCGAGGTTCGGCGCATGTTCGGGCGGGAGCTGATCGGCACGCACGTTCGGCCGCATGGGCCTCGACCAGATCGCGATGACGCCGCACGCCTCCATGCCATACGGCCCCGAGAGGGACGCCGGAACCGACGAACCGTGCAGATAGACCTCGATCCCTTCGACCGTCGAGAGATCGATCATGTTCAGATCAAAGCTCCCCAGCGCCGCAGGAAAGCCGTCGACCATCACGAGCGGCTGGCATCGTGAACCGGCCAGCGTCACCGAGGTGCCGAGCGCGCCGCGCATGGTGTACTCCCGCACCCCGGGAACCCGGGTGAGCACGTCCGTCATGCGAAAGGTCCCGAGTGAATCGATCTCTCCGCGCGTGATGTAGAATCCCTGCCCCGAAGCCCGTCGAGCATTGAACCCCGCCAGACGCGCATCGTACGGCTGGGGCCGCGCCTGCGCGTACACGGTTGGGAGCACGGTGGGGAAGGCGTGGATCCGGAGGTCGAGGGACAGCGCATCCGGCCCCAGATCCCAGTAGGTGATCGCCGGAGCAAATCCGATCCGCCGCACGGTGAGCACGACCGGTCCCTGCGGCACATCGCGCAGGGTAAACTCCCCCGCCGAATCGGTGGTGGCCGCAATATTCGCTCCGGCATCGACGCGGGCCCCCGGCACGGCGACACCGGCGCTGTCGCGCACGGTGCCGAGGATGGTTCCCTTGGGCTGGGTGTCCGCGGCCACGGGTACGCCGGATCGTTGGGCTCGCGCCACGTTCCGCCCGCCGGACGCCACGAGCAATCCCGCCGCCGCGAGCACGACGAAGCACCCGCGAACCGCGCGACCGCTGCCTGAAATGGTCATGGACTCTCCCAGCGAGCTCCTCGACTAATGCATGCTTCAGCCGAGCCGCGGGCGCAAGGTTGCCGGGCGGGCCTCCACCCATGCTTACGAGACCCCTACAAGAACCGCCGTAGCCACCATGGTGAACGCGTTCGCGTGATGTGTCCATCGCCGCAACCTCCGGCCGGGGCCCAGCGGCCTCTGGCAAGCCACGCTCGAGACCGATAGATATGGGCTCGCGCTCGCCGGCTCGCCCCCCCCTCCGCGTCCGATGCCCATCGAACACATCTCCGACACCGCCCGATGGGTTGCCGTGTATCGCGCCATGGAGACGGCGCGGCCCGATGCGATCTTCCGCGACCCGTACGCGCGCCGGCTGGCCGGCGACCGCGGCGACGACATCGTGGACACCATGAAGCAAGGGCGCGCCATGGCCTGGGCGATGATCGTGCGTACGGCCGTGTTCGACGAGATCATCCTCGACACCATCGCCCGGCACGGCGTGGACACGATCGTGAACCTGGCCGCGGGACTCGACGCGCGCCCGTGGAGACTGGACCTCCCGGCGTCGCTGCGGTGGATTGACGTGGACCTGCCCGCGATCCTCGGGTACAAGACCGAAGCGCTGCGCGATGAGACACCCCGTTGCCGCTACGAATCCGTGGCCACCGATCTCACCGACGATGTGGCGCGGCGCGCGCTGTTCGCGCGCATCGGCGCCGAGTCGAAACGCGTGTTCGTGGTGACCGAGGGGCTGCTCATCTACCTCACGGAGCCGCAGGTGGCGAGCCTGGCGGCCGACCTGCACGCCCAGCCGAACGTCTCGTTCTGGCTCATCGATCTGGCGAGCCCGCGCCTGCTCAAGATCATGCAGCGCACGTGGGGCAAGAGCGTGGCCAAGGGCAACGCGCCGTTTCGATTCGCGCCTGCCGTAGGCACGGATTTCTTCACGCCGCTCGGGTGGATGGCGGCGCAGTTCCGGTCCACGATGGAAGAGGCGCATCGACTGCGCCGCGAGATGCGCGGAATGTGGTTCTGGCGCGTGGTCGGGCGCCTCTACCCCAAGCGCACGCAGGAGGAGTTCCGCCGAATGTCCGGCGTCGTGCTGCTCGAACGCGCGTGAGTCGACCTTCCCCGGCGCCAGGACCTTCGCGCCGGGCTGGTGTCCGGACGAGAGATGAGGAGTCAGACACCAGTCCCCAATCTTGACCGCTCCCTATTTGATGGGCTCTCCCTTGTCCACCTGCGGCACGCCGTTCTTCATCCAATCTGGCTCCGGCGCGCCTTTGAGATAGTGATCGAAGAACTGCTTCATCCGGATCTGGAAATCCTTCTGGTTCGGCGTCTTCGCCAGGTGGTGCGGCTCGCCGGGATACGACAGCCAGATCACCTTCTTGCCGTTGCGCCGGGCCGCATTGTAGAACTCGAGCCCCTGGTCCCAGTCCACCGCGCCGTCCGCGGTGCCCTGCAGGATCATGAACGGCGTCTGGATTTTGGTCACGTTGAACACCGGCGACTGGCTCTCGTACAACTTGGTGGCGTTCCAGGGCGTGACGTTCGCACCCATGCGACCCTGGCTGGTCTCCAGAATGCCGCCGTTCCATTGGCCGCTCTGCTTGTATAACTCGTCGTACATACTGACGAGGTCGGTGAGCGGTGCCCCGGTCACGACGGCTTTGAACATGTTCGTCTGCGTGAGGATGAACGACGACTCGTAGCCGCCCCAGCTGTGGCCCTGCAAGCCGATGTGGTTTGGATCGGCGTAGCCGAGCGCGATCACCTTCTTTACCCCAGCCGTGACGCAGTCGAGGGCCGAGGACCCCGGCTTCCCGATCTCGTACACGATATCGGGTTCGAACACCAGATAGCCGTCGCTTGCGTACTCGCTCATGTGGGGCCGGTCGTCGTACACCGGCATGGAGAATTGGTGGTCGGTGTTCGACAGGATCTCGTAGATGTACACGAGCATCGGATACTTCTTGCCCGGCTGGTAGTCGGCCGGCAGGGTGAGCGTGCCCTGCAGCTTCTTTCCTTTGCTGTTCGTATAGTCCACCAGCACGCGGCGGCCCCAGGCATAGTCGGCAATCTGAGGATTGGCCTCGGTGAGCTTGCGCGGCACCGAGAATTTCGCGTCGCTCACCCAATAGTCGGGGAACTCGCGAAAGGTCTGCTCGGTGAAAATCACGCGGTCGGCATCCTTGGCCTTCTGCGCCTCGCCGATCATCTTGTCAGCAAAGAGGAGCGGCGTTGGCGTGCCGCCGCCTGCGGGCAACTGCCAGTAGCCGGATTTCTTGGTCCACTCGCCGTATGCCGTGAGCAGTTGTGGCTGCGACAGGTCCACCGTCTCGGCGGGGCCGCCTCCGAAACCAAAACCGCCGCGGCCGCCACGACCGCCCCCGCCCAAGCGAGCCAGCCGTAGCTCCACCTGCTGTGCCGCACCGGCGCCGCCGGTGAGGTCGCGCCCCTTCGCCCCATCGAGCGGCAGCGACCAGACGTCGTACTTGTCGTAGAGCAGCACGGCGCGGCCATCCTTCGACCAGCCGGCCACGCCCCAGATCGGCTTCTCGGCCGCCTGGTCGTTGTCAGTGTCTATGAAACTCTTGCCCGTGGCTGCGTCCACATTCAGCGTCTTGCCGGTGGCGAGGTCATACGCCATCACGTGCCGGTTCTCGAGGTACAGGAACCATTTGCCGTCGGGAGACGTGCCCATGGTGCGCAGAAGATGCTTGGCGATGAGCGTGCGCTCTCCGGTTCCCGTGCTGATGCGATAGTAGTCGGCGCGCGCCGGGGCGCCTTCGGAATAATCGTACTCATATGGCGTGGGATCGCGACCGATCGCCCACCGCCCGTCGGCAGTCGGCGTGACGGTCTTCATCGCGCTGTCGGCCAGTTGCACGAAACGCCTGCCGGCCAGGATGAAGGCGCTGCTGATCGTGGCCCGGCGCAATTGATTGATCTGGAGCATCTGCTGCGACTGCAGCTCGACGTCCTTCCAGTGCCACACGTCCACGTCGGCCTGCGGTGCCTCGGCTTTCGGCAGCGTGTCTTGCTGCTCCTTGATGCCGATGAACAGCCGTGTGCCGTCGGGGCTCCAGCGCGGCGCCGAGAATTCGCTGAGTACGAATCCTTTGGGGAACGCCGGGTCGTGCCCCGGATCCCATTCGACGACCGCTGTGACCGGCGCCGCGGCATCAGGCCAGGCGAGCAGCACGTTCTCGCGCTGCTGTTTGTCCTTGGGCTTCTCACCGCGCAACACCGCGAGGCTCGTGGACGAATCGCGCCACACGAGCCCGACGTATTCCATGGGCTTGCTGTCGAGAGCCCGCGTCTCACCCGTGGACAGATCGATGACGTAGGCGCCGTTGCCGAGGCGGCCGGTGGCATCCACGGTGTACGCTAGCAGATTGCCGGCGGTGTCGAAGTCGTACTCGTCCACGTTGCCGATATTCTGCGTGACCCCCGTGGTCAGACGGCGCAGCAGAAGGTCCGTGCCGCGGTGCGACGTATCGCCGGGCGTGCCGTTCATCTTGATGGCCAGCCACTGGGAGCCTGCCGCGAACCGGAACGCACTCGCGCCAGGCACGTCGTACTTGTCGCCGGTGGCGAGATTGAGCAGTTCGAGATGCCGCACGACGCCGACGCTCGCGCCGTTGTCGCCGGCCCTCGAGGCGCCGGCTCCCCGTCCGCCACGACCGCCGCGGCCGCCGTTACCGGCGCCACGTCCCCTTCCGTTGGCAGCCCCACCGGGCGGATTCACGAAGTAGGCGATCCACTGTGAGTTGTCGGAGAACTGCACGCTCCCGCCGCCGCCGAACCCGCCTCGCCCACCGCGGCCGCCCACCTCTGCGGCGCCGGTCGGCATGGTGTACAGCTGGTCGTGATCGAGCGCCCGGACGAACAACGTGTCGTCGCCGTCGTTGGGCGTGAACGTGTACGTCATCCAGGCGCCGTTGTCGGAGATCGCCGCCGCGGTGATGCGCTTCCACGGTCCGTAGTCGGCGAGCGTGAGGATCTTCTTGCCGTCGGGCGCTGTCTTGTGCGCGGCGGGTTCGGCGGAGCCCCCGCGTTGGGCGGACGCCGGAGCCGGATGCAGCAGGGCGGCGGCGAGCGCCAGCACCATCGCGCGGCGGCCTGCAGATCGAAGCGAATGCGCGGTCATCGAATCGGTTCTCCCTTGTCCACCTGGGGCACGCCGTGCTTCATCCAGTCGGGCTCCGGCGTTCCCTTGAGGTAGTGGTCGAAGAATTGCTTCATGCGAATCTGGAAGTCGATCTGGTTCGGCTTCTTGGCCAGGTGATGCGGCTCACCGGGATACGAGAGGAAGATCACCTTCTTCCCGTTCCGCCTGGCGGCGTTGTAGAACTCGAGCCCCTGATCCCAGTCGACGGCGTTGTCCGCCGTGCCCTGCAGGATCATGAACGGCGTCGTGATCTTGGGGACGTTGAACAGAGGCGACTGCTCCTCGTAGAGCGCCGTGTGATTCCACGGCGTGACGTCTCCGCCCATGCGCACCTGCCCGACCTCGGTGATGCCCTGCTGGACGGTGCCGGTGCCCGGATACAACTCGTCGTAGAAGCTGATCAGGTCGGTGGGTGGGGCCCCCGTGACCACGGCGGCGAAGAGGTTGCTCTGGGTGAGTATATAGGAAGATTGATAGCCACCCCAGCTGTGCCCCTGCAGGCCGATGTGGGCCGGGTCGGCGTACCCCATCGCGATCACCTTCTTGACGGCACTGGTCACGCAGTCCAGCGCCGACGAACCGGGCGCCCCGATCTGATAGACGACGTCCGGCTCCAGCACCAGGTATCCGTTGCTCGCGTACGTGGACATCTGCGGCCGATCGTCGAACGTCGGCATCGAGAATTGATGGTGCGTATTCGACAGGATCTCGTAGAAATAGACGAGCATCGGGTATTTCTTGCCCGGCTGATACCCGGCCGGCAGGGTAAGCGTGGCCTGCAGGTGCTGGCCCCTGCTGTTGGTGAAATCGACGAGGACCCGGCTGCCCCATGCATATTCGCCGATGAACGGATCGGCGTCGGTCTCCCTGACCGGTGCCTGGAACGAGGTGTTGCTCGCCCAGTAGTCGGGGAACTCCCGGAATGTCTGCTCAGTGAAGATCACGCGGTTGGCGGCCTCGGCCTTGGACGCCTGACCAATCATCTTGTCTTCATAGATGAGCGGCCTGGGGGCCTGCCCCGGCTCCAGCGTCCAGTACCCTGACTTCTTGGTCCACTCGCCGTATGCCGAAAGGGTGATGGGCTTGGACAGATCGATGCCGTGGTCCTCGGTCCGAGGACCGCCACCGAGACCGCCGCGCCCGCCACCGCGGCCGCCACGCCCTCCACTATTGGGGAGATCGAGCCGCACGACGCGGAACTGGATCTGCTGCGCCTTACCGACGCCCTCGGTGAGGTTCACGGGCTTGCCGCTTCCATCGAGCGGCAGCCGCCACACATCATACTTGTCGTAGACGAGCACCGACTTGCCGTCGCTCGACCAGCCAGCCAACCCCCAGATCGGGCGCTCGTAGGCGTGGTTATCGTCGGTATCCACGAAGTTCATCCCACCGTCCACTTCCATGCTCTTCCCCGACTCGGCGTTGTACGCATAGATGTGCTTGTTCTGGAGGTACAGGAACCACTTGCTGTCGGGCGAGGTGCCCATGGTGCGCCACAGCTTGTCGGCGATGAGCGAGCGGGTCCCGGTGGCCGTGTTCACGCGATAGTAATCGGCGTGGCTTCCGCCCCACGCGACTTCGCCGCGGTAGGTGGTGTCGTTCCGTCCCACGCCCCAACTGCCGTCCTGCACCATCTGCACGGTGCTCATCGCGCTGTCGGTGAGTTGGACGAACCGGTCCGAGGGCACCAGCACGGCCGACGCGAACGTTGACCGCAATTCCTGCTGCAGTCGCACCATCTGCACCGACTGCACCTCGGCGTCCTTCCAATGCCAGACATCGACGTTGGCCTGCGGCTCCTCACTCTTGGGCAACTCCTCTTCCTGCTGCTTGATGCCGACGAACACGCGCGACCCATCGTCGCTCCACCGTGGTGCGGCAAACTGGCTGAGCACAAACCCCTTGGGAAAGTCGGAGGCCTTGCTCGGATCGTAGGTCGTTTCGTTTCCGCCCTGCGCGCTGAGACCCGTCCACGCCAGCAGGACATTGTCGTTCTGCTTCATGCCCTTGAGCTTGGTGCCGCGGAGCACGGCGAGATCCGCACCGGTGTCGCTCCAGGCGAGGCCATCGAACTCCTCGGCCATCGCGTCGAGCGGGCGTGTGAAACCGTTCGCCAGGTCGACGAGATAGATGCCGTTCCCGAGGTGGTCGGCTGCGTCCACGGTATAGGCGAGCAGGTTGCCGGCAGCGTCGAAGTCGTACTGCCCTACGTTGCCGATGTTGCGCGTTGCGCCGCTGGACAGATCCCGTATCAGCAGGTCCGAGCCGTGGTGCGTGGTGTCGGCACGCGACTCTCTGTTCAGGTGAACGGCCAGGAATTTCGACCCCTTGGCGAACTTGAACGCCAGCGCATTGGGGGCCGACCACTTGTCGCCCGTGGCGAGGTTCAGCAGTTCGAACCGCCGTTCCGCGCCTGGTGCGGCGCCCCGTCCGCCCCGCCCTTCGGGAGTGGGGGGCGCCGTGCCACGGCCTCCCCGGCCTCCGCGTCCGGCGCGCTCGGGCGGACTCACGTAGTAGCCCACCCAGCGCGAATCGTCGGAGAATGCCGGCGCAGAGCCCACGGGAATCGAGTACAGCTTGCCCGTGTCGAGCTGCTTCACGAACAGGGTATCGTCGCCGGTATTCGGCGCATAGGCATAGGTCATCCACGTTCCGTCCGGCGACAGATCGGCAGACGTCACGCGCTTCCAGCGGCCGTAATCCTCGACGTTCAGAATCTTGAGGTCGGAGGACGATGGAGCGGCGGCCGCCACACGCGCACCGGCCGGCGCCTGCGCGCGGGCGGGTGCGGCGGCGACCACGGCGAGCGCCACGACGACGGAGAGAACGGCCGCCGGAATGGGAGAACGACGCATGGGGAACTCCGGAAGTGGGGCGAGGGTGGCGCGACCATCATGCAGGGCGTTCCGACATCCGACAAGTCGGGGGCGCCCCGGGGACGGGACGATGACTTCTGACCTGCGGCGGGCGGCGGGCTGCGGTTGGGGCTACGGCATATAGCGTACGGTCCACGATACGCCGGCGTTGGTGGCCGAGAGCAGCCGGACGACCCGCACCGATCCCGTGCGCGAGTTGCCGACCAGCCGGGCTCCCGCCGCGGTGACGCCGGCGAACCGGAACCCGGCGGGTTCCGTGAGATAGATGTCGTACTCATCATTCGCCACGAGATCGCTCTGGCCCGACAGGGTGTCGCCACTCCACGTCACGCGTTCGAGATCCGGGCCGCCGCAGGTGACGTGCCGGTTGGTGGCCACCACCTGAGGATGCGCGACGCGTGCGCGGATGCAGAACACCTGCACATCGAGCCGCGGGTCGATGGGGCCAGGCGCGAATTCGCCGTGGAACACGCCCAGCAGATGGCGCGACCAGAATTCGAACACCAGATAATCGCGCTGGGGGTCGAGGCCGAGGTCGGCGAACCGGATGCGGGCGCTATCGGCGCCTCCCGTGCGGGCGAGCACCGACCAGCGCTCGAACGGCCGGTTCACATCCAGCAGATACAGCGGGACGGTGAGGCGCTGGTCAGCGTCGAACGGGCGCGGGCCCGACCCGCTGACCTCGGTTGCCGCGCGCCCCACGAGCGCCGAGCGGGTGGGGTCGACATCGTAGAGCTGCTCGGGCCGGGTGAACAATACGGGTGCCGTGCGCTTGGCGATCTCAGCCCGAGGGGTGCGGTACACATCGGGCCGATCGGTGAGCATGAGCAGCGAGCCGGTGAGCGACGCGAGGGTGGCCGCGCGATAGGCATCCGGCGCGGTGAGTTGGATGTGATCGGGGTCGTTACGCCAGACGACGTTGTTGAAGGAATTGTATTCGGCGAATCCACCGTAGCCGAAGCCGTCGGTGCCGACGCGCACGGCGTCCACGATCCCGATGAGTTCGGGGCGAATGCCCCAGCAGGCGAGCAGGAAGGCCCGGCGGCCGATGGCGTCGCGGACGGTCTGCGCGAACCGGCGGAATACCTCGGCGCGGTCCAGCCCCCGAGCACGGAAATAGTCGGCGTAGCTGTTGTAGCCCTCGTAACGCAGGTGGCGAAGCGCGTCCAGTTTGTAGTAGCCCCACCCCATCCGGGCCAGCGAGTCGTAGACCGGCCGCACCAGATGGTCGAGCGTGGCCGAGTTGGACGCGTCCATCACGTAACCGACCCAGTTCCCGTACGCCGGAGCGCCGTCCGCCGTGGTCACGAATTCCGCTTTATGAGTGAACACATACGCGCTGTCGGCGAAACTGGCATTGGTCCAGATGCCCGGCACCAGACCGCGCGCGGCGATGTAACGCTCCAATCCATCGAGCCCGGACGGGAACTTGGCATTCGGATGCAGCCAGTGGGCCGGCGTGCCGATCGGGTCCTGTTCGTAGCCGTCGTCGATCTGGAGGTAGGTATAGCCGAACGGTGCCAGTACGTCGTGCAGCGCATCGGCTGCTCTTTCCACGTCCCGCTCCGTCACGCGGTCGAGAAACGCGTACCACGACGTCCAACCCGCGACCGAACCCGTCCAGACGTCATACGTCCAGGGACGGTACTCCCGTAGGCCCCGGTGCTTCTGGTAGTAGCGCGGGCGGAACCGCAGAATGATCTCCGACCCCGAGGCGCGGACCAGGAACGCCGTGCTGTCGCCCGCCTCACCGAGCGACGTGACGGCGGCCCCCGTGGGTTCATCCACCGACAGGGCCCAGTCCGATCCTCGGTCGTAGACGGCACGGTTCAGACGATTGTCGCTGGGCCCGACGCTGTTGCGCACCATGGCGAGTTCGTTCGGCCCCGGCTCGGTTGCACATGCGAACGCCTGCGGGCCCGCGTGAACCGTTCCGGCGAGCGTCAACCGGGCTCCGCCGCGCACCGTCCACTTGAGCACCTGCGTCACTGCGCCGCCCGCGGTGTCGACGAGGGTACGCACCTCGGCGCGCGGTCCGGTGCTGGCGATGGTGGCCGAGAAGATCACCCGCCCGTCGTAGGTCAGCGTGGCCCTCCCGTCGACGACACGCGCAACCGCCGGCGTGTTGGGCGGCCCGGCCACCGATTGCGCGGCGCCGGATGCCGGTGCCGCGGCGGCGGCGATCAGGACGGTGATGACGACGAACGAAGCGCGCATGGCGGACTCCCGGCCCGGATTCAAATGTGAGACGTGCGTGGCGCCCGGATCATGCAGGGCCAGACCGCGGCCGACAAGGCGGGCGGGCCGTCGTGGGAGGCGCGGCGCTATTGCGCCCGCCGGTGAATCGGGAGCTTCGCTCGTGCGAGGCTGGCCGCTTCGTCGTCGCGAATCTGGAGGATGCCCACGCCCTGCCGGGTCACGATCCGGAGCAGCGTCCCCCCGTTGCGATACACCGTCAGATCTTCGAGCGATGACTCGGCGGGCGTATACGTGAATAGGCCGCCGGGCAGCAGGTCCCGCAACACGGTGACGGTCTCGCCTGTGAGCAGCCAGCGGTCGCCGGCGCTCGCGACGCGACGCCGGAACGGGACGAGCAGCTCGTCCACATGCGCCCATGTGGTGCTGGGCACGTACGGCGGCCCGAGAAACGCCAGACTGAACTCGTCGGCGCCGCGACGCGAGCACCAGTCGAGCAGCCGCCAACTCTGCTCGCCCGGGTAGTCTGCCTCGCGCACGAAATACGTCGGCATCGCCTGTGGGACTCTCCGGATGGGGAAGGTCACATTGCCCGTGCCGCCACGAGCCAGTCCCAGGGGAGCGTGGCGTGCAGTCGTCGCGGCGGGGTGAGCTGCTCGGTCGTCCACGCATAGCGCACCCGTGACAGTTCGGTGAGCCGGAATCCGGCCAGCGCCAAAGTCGCCTCGACCTCGTCGCCCGTGTAGTGCTTGGTGGGCACGCCTTCGATGCTCACGGTGCCCGCCTCCGGGCGGCGCATCTTCGGATGGAAGTCGTACGCCGACGGAGCCCCGGGGGCCGTGAGGCGGCGCACGAACTCGCAGTACGCAGCCGACTCCAGCGACGGCACCACGAAGATGCCCTGCCCGCCGCGCTTCGTCACGCGGCGTATGGAGCGCCACAGTCGGCGCCGCACGCCGGCGTCGGGGTGGATCGCGACGTTGGCCGACACCACGCAGTCGAAACGGCGGTCCAGGCGCGCCAGAACGCGCGGCGTGCTGCGTTCCACCGTGACGTTGGCGAGCGACGCGACCCGGCGTCTGGCATGGGCCACACACGGCGCCGACCAATCCACGGCGTGTACGCGCGTGAACATCCGGGCGAGCAGCGGCAGGTAGCCCCCAACCCCACAGCCGAAGTCGAGCACCTCGCGGTGACGCGCCGCCGCAGTCCGCAGAGCCCGGCGGATCACGCCGCGGACGTCTTCGCGCAGACTGTCGAAGATCTCGTCGTCCCAGCCCGCGGCCTGCCGGTCCCAGTATTCGCGATTCATTGCGGTCGCACGACCCGGCCGTCCTCGATCACGACGCGAATGGCCCGTGTGTTGCGAATGTCGGCAGCCGGATCGGCGCCGAGCAGGACAAGGTCGGCCGCCTTCCCCGCAGCGAGCGTGCCGCGAAGGCTGTCCACACCGATCGCCCACGCGGCGTTCTCGGTGGCGGCGGTGATCGCCTCGAGCGGCGTGAGCCCGGCGTCGCGCACCAGCAGGGCGAGCTCGTCGTGGAGGATGGGCAGGGAGTCGTGCTGGGGGTCGAGCAGCGCGTCGGTGCCGGCCACGATCCGCACGCCCAGCCGCGCTGCTTCGCGCGTCACGGCGAACATCCACGGCGTGCGCAGGCGGCTCACCGAGTCGTGCGGCAGCTCTTCGGCGAAGATCCACAGGGTGGGATTGAGCGCCACGCCGCGCGCCCGCATGGACTCGAGCAGCTGCCTGATCGCCGGTGAATCGGCCGGCACGTGCAGGAAGTCGCCCTTGGCGCGGCCGGGGTAGTCATCGTTGCGCGGGCTGCCCTGCCACACGAGGTACGGCGTGTGCGCGAGCACGTCGGCGCCGGCCGAGACCAGATCGCTCGGTAGCCCGGGGAAGGTCGTGGCGTGCGCGATGACGCGCAGGCCCTGCCGGTGTGCCTCCGCGGTGGCGCGCGTGACCTCCGTGGAGTCGAGCGCCGCGTACAACTTGATCGCCACCGCTCCGGTGCCGCGCGCCATGGTGACCGCCTGCGCGAAGTCCGTCGAATCGGTCACCGCCTGCATCCACGGTGCCGTACCCGGCGCGTAGCCGCGGGAGGCGTCCACCGTGCGCGGGTCGGTGAAGAATCTGGGCCCGCCGAACAGTGCCACGTAGTACACGTGAGGCCCGGCGAGCTGCCCGGCCACGACCGCGCGCTGCAGGTCCCCCGTGGCGCGCGCGTCGCCCGCGAGATCGAACACCGAGGTGATACCGCCCTGCAGCGCGTGCTCGAGCGTCGCCGCGCGCTCCGCCCACGGGCCCGTGCCGAGATGCACGTGCGCGTCGATCAAGCCGGGAATGGCGTACAGGCCGCGGCCGTCGATCACCGAGTCGACCGTCGGGCCCGAGGCGGCAGGCGCGATCCCCGCGATGCGCCCGCCGGTGAGCAGGAGGTCCATATGCGGGCGCGGGGCCGCGCCGGTGCCGTCGATGAGCGTGACGTCGCGCACGAGGATCGGCACGTCGCGCGCTTGGCCGCGCTGCGCCGAGGCCGGCGCGCACGCCGCCAGCATGAAGAAGGGAATCACCGCCCGGCACCGCATGCTCCGCAAACTCACGCAAGTCCGCAGCGCGCGCAATCGAGTCACGTGCTACGCCGCGACGGGCTCACGCGCGCGCCGCATCGCCGACAGCCGTGCGATGGCCCAGATGCCGAATGCCGGCCCCATGGCGAGCACGGTGAATGCCCACCGCCAGCCCACGGCCGCCTCGGCCGGCGGCACGAGCTGGATGGAGACCATCGTGAGCAGGAAACCAATCGAGGTCTGCAGGGTGAGCGCCGTGCCCACGGCGTGCGCCGGCACGCTCTCCGTGACCAGGGCACTGAACTGCGCCGAGTCGGCCACCACGAAGAATCCCCAGACGAGCGCCACCACCGCCACCAGCCAGAACGCGTGACCGAACGTGAGCCCGATGAGCAGCGCGCACGTGCCGCTGGCCGCCATGGCGACCGTGACCAGCCATTCGCGGCCCCGGCGGTCGGCCACTAGGCCGCCCCATACGCATCCCGCGCCCCCGGCCGCAATAGCCAGGAACGAAACCAGCGACGCAATCTCGTTCGTCCGCGTGCCCAGCACCATCCCGCCCGCGGCCGCGCTCGCCGTGATGAACACGGGCACCCACGTCCACATCGAATACAACTCGAACATGTGGCCGAGATAGCCGCCGGTAGCCAGCCGCCACTGCCGTTCCCCGATGACCGTTCCGACCAGCGACCATGAGAACGGCCGCGACGGAAACGCATACGGGCCGTCGGTGTAGGCCGCGGTCACGATCACCGACGAGAGCACGGCGAACCCGCTCACGGTGAACAGCACGGTGGCGATGCCGGCGCCCGGGAAGGCGTGCACGAGATACGGGCTCGCCTTGCCGATGGTGAGCGCGCCGACGATCGTGCCGATGCCGAGCCCGCGCTGTGACCGGAACCAGGTCGAGATCATCTTCATCGCCGGCGGATAGACGCCGGCCAGCGCGAACCCGGTGAGCAGCCGCCATCCCAGCGCGCTCTCGTAGCTCGGCGCGCGCACCAGGGCTGCGTTCGCGACCGCGCCGAGCAGCGCCGAGGCCGCGAACAGCCGCTTGGAGGGGATGACGTCGGCTAGGTTCAGCACCGCGGCGACCGCGGTGCCGAGCACGAAGCCGAACTGCACGATCGTCACCAGCCACCCGGTTTCCGATGGCGTCAGCTGCCACCGCGCCGCAAACTGGGGCCCCACGGCGGCGGCGGCGAGCCAGAGCGACATGCCGAACAACTCGGCGAATGACAGCAGTACAAGCTGTCGCCACCGGCGCGGGTCGAGGTCGGAGGTCGTCATGCAGCGCCCAAAGTAACATCGCGCCGGGGGATCGCCAGCCGTGCCCGCGCGCCGCGATTGGCGCACCCGCGCGCGCGCTGATACACTGGACGCAGATCCTTCACGAGCACTCGATGATGCCGATGACCCTACCCGCGCTGCTCCACCGGGTTCCGCTGATCCTTCCGCTCCTCGTCGCGGCCGCGTCCGCGCCGTCGAGCCCCGCGCCGTCCCGCCCCATCACGGCCGCCGCTGCGGCGCCCCTGCCGCCCGATTCGGTCGTGCTCGCGATCATCAGGCAGCGCGTGGCCGAGAAGCGCAGCACGGGCATCGTGATCGGACTGCTCGACGCCGACGGCACGACGCGGATCGTCGCCTTCGGCGATCCTGGGCCTGGGCAGCCGCCGCTCGACGGCAACACCGTGTTCGAGATCGGGTCCATCTCCAAGGTGTTCACGGCGACCGCGCTCGCCGATCTCGTGCAGCAGGGCAAGGTCAGCCTCGACAACCCGGTGCAGCGGTACCTCCCCGCCGACGTGCACATGCCCACGCGCGACGGCAAGCAGATCACGCTGGCCAATCTCTCGGAGCAGAATTCCGGCCTGCCAGGCCTGCCCACCAATTTCCATCCCAAGGATCCAGCGAACCCGTACGCCGACTATACCGTGCAGGACCTGTACGATTTCCTGTCGCAGTACACCCTGCCCCGTGATCCCGGCGCGGAATTCGAGTATTCGAATCTCGGCGTCGGCCTGCTCGGCCGGGCGCTATCGCACACGACGGGGATGTCGTACGAGCAGATGGAACGGCGCCTCGTATGGCAGCCGCTGGGCATGGACCACACGGCCATCACCTTCACACCCTGGATGAAAGCGCACCTCGCGCTGGGGCACGACGAACAGGGACACGTGGTGCCCAACTGGGATCTGCCCACGCTGGCCGGCGCCGGCGCGATCCGATCCACGACCGAGGACATGCTCAAGTTCCTGACCGCGAATCTGCACCCCGAACGCGGGGCGCTGGAGAAGGCCATGGCCTTCGCGCAGGAGGAGCGCGCGCCGGGCGGGAGTCCCAACCTCCGCATCGGGCTCAACTGGTTCAGCCTGAACGCGGGCCCGGATACGATCGTCTGGCACAACGGCGGCACGGGCGGCTACCGCACGTTCATCGGGTTCATCGCATCGAAGAAGATCGGCGTCGTGGTCATGACCAACACCGGGGGCACAGGCGCCGACGACATCGGCTTCCACCTGCTCGATCCGGTCATCCCACTCGCACCGAAGCCGGAGCCGATGAGGCCGCACACCGCCATCGAGCTGCCGGCCAGCGCGATGGCGCCGTTCGTCGGCACGTACCAGCTCGCACCCACGTTCAAACTCGAGGTGACGCTGCATGACGACAGCCTGTTCTTACAGGCCACCGGTCAGCAGCGCATCCGGCTCTGGCCCGAATCACCCACCGGCTTCTTCATCAAGGAAGTGAACGCGCAGATCCGGTTCGTCCGCGACACCTCGGGCGCTGTGACCGGATTGGTGCTGCACCAGAACGGCGTGGACCAGACGGCAACGAGGATCAGGTAACGTTCAGAGTTCGTCGAGCGACTTCGGCCAATCCTGCTTGAGCAGCCGGGAGAGGGCGCGGTCGGCGAGCAGCCGCCCCCCGGTCTGGCAGCGCGCGCAATAGTTCGTCTCGTTATCGGCGTACCGGATGCGCTGAACCGGCGCGCCGCACACCGGGCACGGTTGCCGGAAGCGGCCGTGCACGACCATCCCTTCGCGGAACGCGGTGACCTTTTCCGGAAATCCGTCGCCCACCTCGGCGCGGAGCCGTTCGGTCCACTCGGCCAGCGTTTCGCGCGTCGCCTCGACCAGTCGGTCGATCTCGTGGTCGGACATCTTCGACGTCAACCTGAGCGGCGACAGGCGGGCGCGGTGCAGGATCTCGTCGGAGTAGGCGTTGCCGATGCCGTCGAACAGCCGCGGATCGGTGAGCGATCGTTTGAGCGTGTGATTCTCGACCCGCAGCCGGGCAGCGAATTCGTCGCGCGTGGCCGCGAACACGTCCAGCCCGCCACGATCGAACGCGCGCAGCGTCTCGCGTCCACGCACGACGTGCACCGATGCCCGCCGCGTACTACCCGCCTCGGTGAGCACCAGCGTGCCGTTGCCAAAATCGAGCGCGAGCAGCGCGAGGCGGCCGGGGGGCTTCTTGCCGGGCGCCAGCCAGCGGAGCCGGCCGGCGATCATGAGATGCATCACGAGAAACAGTTCGTCGTCCATCTCGAGCACCAGACGCTTGCCCACCCGTGAGACGCCGCGCACGGCCCACCCTTCGAGCGCCGAGAGCGGCGGCTCCACCGATCGCAACACGAACGGATTGAGCAGACGGGCGCGGACGATTGCGCGTCCCAGCACCCGCCGGCCGAGCGCCTCCACGTAGACGGTGATATCAGGGAGTTCGGGCATCGGTGAACTGGATGATGGCTCGAGCTCGCGGCATCGCGCGAGAGCGGTGGCGATGGGACACGGGCGGCCGGGGAGTTACGTTGCAGCGGTTCCTTTCTTCGCCCAGTCCGGAGCGCGTGTGAACGGCCTGTCCCTCTCGTCGTGGTTCTTCCTGGCGTTCGTGGTCGTCGGGGTGCCGTACGGTGCGGTCAATACGGCGCGCCGCACGCGCAGCGCCGAGGGCCCAGCGGCCATTCCATCCCGCACGCACATGCACTGGAACGCCATGGCGACCCAGTTGCTCCTGTTCGGCATCGCCTGGTACGCCGGCCTGTTGCAGGGGCTGCGTTTCCTGGGACCCGTAGAGGTCACGCCGCGCGACGCGCTGGCCGGCGCGGCCGCGCTCGCCCTGGTCAGCGTCATGGCTGGCGTATCGCGCGTGATCCGCAGTGAGGACGAGCGACAGCGCATGTGGGTGCTGGGCTTCGTGCCGCGCACCCTGCGCGAGGCCGTGCCGTACACGGCCCTCGCGGCCGTGGCGGCGGTGTCGGAGGAACTGACCTATCGCGGCGTGCTGTTCGCCATGCTGGCCATCCTGACGGGAAACGGCATCGTGGCGGGGGTGCTCTCCGCCCTGGCGTTCGCCGCCGCTCACATTCCCCAGGGCGCCAAGAGCATGGGAGTGATTTTCGTGATCGCCCTCGTCAAGCAGGCCCTCGTCGTGTTCACGCACACGCTCTGGATCGCCATCGCCGTGCACTTCACGTACAACGTATTGGCGGCAGTGCGCATGGCCCCGC
>DATLUQ010000064.1 GCA_035533015.1 Gemmatimonadaceae bacterium
CCCGATGTCGTCGGCCGCATCGATCTCCACCAGTACGATCGGGAGGTCGCCCGAGATCCCGTGTACCCAGAGCGCCGCCACGCCCTCCTTGCGCCGCGCCAGCACGCCCACCGGCGCCCGCAACGCCCGATCCGCATACAGGATCGACCCGCCAAGCGTCTGGAACAGATGCGCCTCATCGGGCCCGATCCCCAAGTGGTGCAGCTGCACCTGCGCTTGTGTCCAGGCGAGCGTCGCCACCCGCTCGAAGGTCGTGACGTCGTGGTATTTGTCCGCGAGATCGAGCACCGCGTTCCGCGACGGCGCCACCAGGGTGGCAAACGCCACGCGGACCGTCTTCCCGGGGCGCACGCGGACCCGGCGTCGAAGGCTGACGATCGGATCGAGCACCGAGCCAACCGTGTTGGAGAGTTCGCGGTCGTCCGTCTCCGCGCTCGGCGCCCGCACGTTCCGCCCCCGCCCCAGGAATTGCGCGCGATCGGTCTCCCACTCCAGATCGGCGATCGTCTCGCCCTCCACTGCGATGACATGCGCCAGCCAGATCTCGGCCTCTTCGGGCGACCGGCGGCGGCGGGTGGCGAGCAGAGCGTCTCGCTCAGGCACGATCTCGGTCTGGACGAACAGATTCGAGAAGGCCGGGTGGCTGGCGTCCGCCGCCGCTGGCGCGAGCACCACTTCGGCGTACGACGTGACTTCGATTTCACGCGTCCGCGCGCCGTGGTTCGTGAGCGAGACCCGGCGCACTTCGGCATCGTCCTCCGATGACACGATCACTTCGAGGCACGTTCCGATCGCGCCGTCGCGGCGGGTGAATTCCGCGCGGTCCTCGGTGAACGACACGTCATAGCTCTCCGGCGCTTGCCCGCTCGGCTGGAACCCCGCCGACCAGCGCTCCCCGGTGGACACGTCGCGCAGCAGGATGTATGACCCGGTGTTGTCGCTGGTCGCATCCTCGCGCCACCGCGTGATCGCCAGATCCCGCCAGCGGCTGTACCCCGATCCGGACGCCGTGAGCATCACAGCGTAGCGCCCGTTGGACAGGAGCTGCGTGCGTGGCGTCGCGCCGTGCGGGGACGAGAAATGCCGGGTGTGCGGCGGGGTCAGCTCGCGCACGTTCCCCACCATGCCGACGGTGTCCAGCCGCGGCCGTGCCACGGCGACGTCGCGCGGCGTCCGCTCCTGCAACAGCAGCTCGCTCGCCCGCACGATGGGTTCCGCGTGGAAGCGCGCGCGCATGGCGCCGCCGTGCAGCACATTCGCGATCGCGACGATCGCCATGCCCTGATGATGGGCCATGTACATGCGCACCACTTCTCGCGACGTGCCCGCCGGCAGGCGCGCGGGCGTGTAGTCAACCGATTCATAGAACCCGTACTGGCCGTCGGCCCCGACGGCGGCGAGTGCGCGAAGGTTTCGCGCCGCTTCCACGGGGGCGACCATGGCCGCCAGGGCGGAGGCATACGGCGCGATCACGACGTCGTCGGCGAGACCACGCCGAAGGCCGAGGCCGGGCACACCGAAATTCGAATACTGGAACGTCATCGCGAAATCCCGCAGGTAGTAGCCGGACTCCGAGACGCCCCACGGCACGCCGCGCTCTCCGCCGTAGTCGATCTGGCGCTGCACCACGAGCCTGCAGGTCTGCTCCAGCAGGCTCCCCACCGGCGAGCGCATGATCAGGAGCGGCATGAGGTATTCGAACATCGACCCCGACCACGAGAGCAACACTGAGTCCTTCCCCACCGGGGCCAGCGGGCGGCCAAGCCGGAACCAGTGGCGCACCGGCACGTCTCCTTTCGCGATCGCGATGAAGCTCAACAGCCGTGCCTCCGACGCGAGCAGATCGTAACGTCCCGTGTCGAGGCTGCCATCCGCCATCCGGTAGCCGATGGCGAACAGCATGCGCATCGGATCGAAGAGAAACCCGAACTCCATCGCGGCGGCCATCGCGCGCGCCTCGGCCGCGAATTGCGTGAGCCGCCGGGTGAGCGCCACGGCGGCGGCGGCGGACCGCTCGAGACCCGCGGCGAGCCCGTCGAT
>DATLUQ010000065.1 GCA_035533015.1 Gemmatimonadaceae bacterium
ACGCCGCGCGCGTCGAGCAGATCGAGGTGGATTTCGAGCAGCAGGATGGGAGGATGCCCCGCGAGCAGACGCTCGGCCCCGGCCAACGCACGGTCCTCGAAGCCCTCGATGTCGATCTTCACCACGGAGGGGCTCACGCCCAGGCGCTCGCACTCGGCGTCGATCGTGGTGAACTCCACCGGGATCGCCTCCCTGGGGTGCGGGGGTTCGCCGAACGCGATCAGCCCGTTGCCGTCCACGTACCCGTCCATGCGCTCGGATCGGGCGCCGATCGCGTTGGCGCTCAGAACCAGGCGGTCGTTCAGGCCGTTCATGGCGCGCATCTGTTCCGCCAACCGGCGCAGCGACGGCGAAGGCTCGTAGCTGATCGCCCGGTTCCGCGGCGACGCCAGGCAGAACAGGTGGGCGAGCAGCGACACGTGGCCGCCCACGTCGAACAGCAGCCCCCCCGGGTCGCGCGCCACCTGGAGCAGGTTGGCGATCTCGTCCATCGATTCGCCGTTCGTCTGGAGGTGGTAGCGCAGATCGGGCAGCACCGCCCGCGGCGCGCGCAGCACGAGCGCCTCGTCGATCGTGACCACGCACCCGCCGGCCTCCTCTCGAATCTCGGCCCGCATGGTGGCGCGCGGCGCGCGAAAGCCGTAGAGGCGTCCGCGAAATGGGGCTTTCACCGCCTCCGGAAGCATCACGCCAGCCCAGCGGCGCAGGAATCGCGGCATTCCGCTCAAGGGCACCCGGCGGCTCGCGACGGTTCGGCGGCTCTCGATGCGAACCTCATTTCGCGACGGTCACCGCGGCTGGGCTCAAGACGAGCAGGGTGCCGTGCATCATCGGCAGGTGGGCGGGAATGGCGCAGGCGAAGTCGTAGATGCCCGGCGCGCCCGCCACATAGGTGGTGTCCACGATGTGCTGCCCCGGCAGCTTCACGAACAAGTCGTGAAGGACGAAGTTGTGCTCGTCGTCCTCGGGATTCACGAAATGAAAGTGGATCGTATCGCCCGCCACGACGGTGATCGTGCTCGGCTCGAATCCGTACACCTCCTTGCCTTCCAGCACGCCGCCCTTGGCAAAGTCCTGCTTGAGAAAGGGCAGCACGGCGGCATCCTCCTTTACCATGAGCGCGACCGTGGTGACGGTCACGTACCGGGCGCGAGGCGTGTACGACGCCTGCGCCGCGCGCGGGGTGGGCGCGCAGCCGGCAACGAGTACGAGCGCGGCGGCGCCGGCAACGGTCCAACCGTGGATGGGACGCAAGGCGGTGTCTCCTGAGGGAACGCATCAGATATGGTACGGCGGGAATGCGCCGGTATAATGGTGGGCCGGGAGCGGACGGCGCTACACCTGCCCTGCGCCGAACAGCGCACGTTTCACGATCTGCGTGACTACCAGATACCCGGTCACGATGGCCGCCAGGTACCCCCAGTACACGCCGGGCAACTGCACCAGCCCCAGTTGCGCGGCAAACGGAGACGAGGGCAGCCACGCCCCGACCGCCATGACGAGCAGCGTGGTGGCGGCAAGTTGCCAGCTCGAGCGGCTCTGCAGGAACGGCACCTTGGCCGTGCGGAGCACGTGGATGATCAGCGTCTGCGTGATCAGCGATTCCACGAACCAGCCCGTCTGGAACAGCGCCTGGTGCGCCACGTCCCGCGCTCCGAGCACGAACCAGAGCACGCCGAACGTGATGTAGTCGAACAGCGAGCTCACGGGGCCGATGAACAGAATGAAGCGCCGGATGCGCGACACCGACCAGGGCCGCGGCGCCTGCACCTGCTCGGGATCCACGTTGTCGTTGGGAATCGGCACCTGCGAGATGTCGTACAGCAGGTTGTTGGTGAGCACCTGGATGGGCGCCATGGGCAGGAATGGCAGCATGGCGCTCGCCCCCACCACGCTGAACATGTTGCCGAAGTTGGAGCTGGCGCCCATGCGCACGTACTTGAGGATGTTGGCGAACACCCGGCGCCCTTCGCGCACACCCTCGTCCAGCACCATGAGGCTCTTCTCGAGCAGGATGATGTCGGCCGATTCCTTGGCCACGTCCACCGCCGACTCCACCGAGATGCCCACGTCGGCGGCATGGAGCGCCGGGGCGTCGTTGATGCCGTCGCCCAGGAACCCCACCACGTGGCCGCGCGCGCGCAGCACCTGGATGATCCGTTGCTTGTGACCTGGGGAGAGGTGTGCGCAGATCCCGGCGCCGTCGAGCGCGGTGCCCAGTTCGTCGTCGCTCATCGCGTCGATCGCGGGCCCCAGCAGCGGCGGCGCGCTGGGCAGGCCCACCTGGCGGCAGACGCATGCCGTCACCAGTTCGTTGTCGCCCGTGAGCACCTTCACCGTCACGCCGTCGCGGCGCAGCGCCGCGATGGCGGGGCCCGCGGTCTCCTTGGGCGGGTCCAGAAATGCCACGTATCCGGTGAGTACCAGGTCCCGCTCGTCGGCGATGGTGTAGTCGTCGCGCACGGGCACTTCGCGATTGGCCACGGCCAGCACGCGGAACCCATCGGCGCTCAGGCGCTCGTACTCGTCGCGCACCACGTTCACCACCGCGGGCTCGATGGCCTTGGCCTGGCCGTGCGACTCGAAGCTCGTGCACCGGGCCAGCAGTTCGTCGTGCGCCCCCTTGGCGATCAGCCGCCGCGTCCCGTCGGGCGCTGCGACCACCACCGACATGATCTTGCGCTCGAAGTCGAACGGCAGCTCGTCCACCAGCGTGTAACCCTCGGGCAACTGCGCCCCATGCTCCTCGGCAAACCGCACCACGGCCCGGTCGAGCAGATTCCGGAGCCCGGTCTGGAACCGGCTCACGAACAGCGCGTCGAGCAGCACCCGGTCGCTCTCCTCGCCGAGCACGTCGCAGTGGTGCTGGAGGATCACGCGGTCCATGGTGAGCGTGCCGGTCTTGTCGGTGCAGAGCACGTCCATGGCGCCGAAATTCTGGATCGCGGCCAGCCGCTTGACGATCACCTTCTTGCGCGACATCGCGACGGCCCCGCGCGACAGGCCCACCGAGACGATCATGGGCAGCATCTCGGGCGTGAGGCCTACGGC
>DATLUQ010000066.1 GCA_035533015.1 Gemmatimonadaceae bacterium
AGATGTTGCTGTTGCTGCGCCGGCGTGGGCGGCGCATTCGCCGAGGTGTCCTTGGGCACCGGCGGCCCGCCCTTGGGCACCTCCACCACGTCCAACTGCCAGCGGCGCCCGTCCGTGAACTGGAGCCCGTACCAGCCGAGCAGTTCCTTGTAGTCCAGCTCGCCGGTCGTATCGAGCGCGTCGGCCAGCCACTCGCTCTGATCGCTGCCCGCGACCTCGCTCACCAGAGCGCGGAACTGGGGGTCGGTATACCCGGCCGTGCCCGAATAGCGCTGATAGGCCAGCCGCATCACGTCGTCCAGGCTCTTCGCGCCGTTGGTCACCGATCGGAGGTGCGCGTCGAGCAGCAGTCCCACCACGGCGCCTCTCGCCACCCAGTCGAGCGCGCGGCCGGGCCTCGACGGCTTGCCGGCGTCGAGCGACGCTGCCGTGAGCGACTGCGCGCGGCGAGCGGGATCATTCTGGGCCCGCGCGATGAGGCTCGAAACCCGGTCCAGAAAATCCTGTTGGGGGGCCAGGCCGGCGCGCTCGAGCAGCAGCTCGCCGTAGTAGGTGCCCAGGCCTTCGGTGATCCAGCGGCTGGGCGACGCCGGGCGCGCATCGTAATCGGGCGGCGCGAACTCGGCGGGGTGGAGCCGCGTGCCGTTGAAGGCGCGGAAGTAGCCGCGGGCCGCGTCGCCCAGCCACGTCTGGCGCGCCTCCGGCGTATCGAGCACGTCGGGAGCGGCGCTCAGTACCGTGGCATTGAGGTGTCCGGGCTCGCCCGCTCCACGCCGGAAGATATTAAAGAACTCATAACGCGGATAGGGCAGGAACCCCCAGAACCGCTGCACCTCCACCACCAGCCGGAGCAGGGCGCGGCCGGCGCGTTCGCCGCTGAAGCCGGCCGGGGCGCCGACGTCCACCAGCATGTGGGTGGCGCCCGCCACGTCGAACTGCACCGTTTCGAGCCGTCCGGCCACGATGGGCGCGTCGGCCAGCTCGGCGTAGCTCGACGCGCGGTAGTGGTCGGGCGCGCGGTCCGCCGCCGTGTCGAGCGAGCTGAGCGACGTCCATCCGGCTGGCAGCGCGAGCGCCACGTGCGCCGGGAGTTCGCTGGCCGACGCCGTGGAGAGGTACGTGGCGCGCCCGTTGAGCACCATCTCGCTGTCGCCCACCCAGTTGCCGCCGGCGTCGCGCCCGTCGGCGCGCAGCCGGTAGGTCACGGTCACCGTCGCCGCCCCGCGCGTCTCCACTTGCCAGTGATTGGTGCGCGTGCGATGCACGGGCAGGGGCGCGCCGTCGGCGGCGCGCGCCGAGACGCTGTCCACGCGGGTCGCGTGATCCTCGGCGGCGTAGATGCCCGGCGTCCAGGTGGGGATGAACAGATCGAGCGCGGGTTGCGCGCCCGTCGGGAATTGCGCGCGTACGTGCGCGAAGTGCCGGGCCGGCGCGGGCAGGGAGATCGAATAGTCGATCGCCTGGACGCCCTGCGCACGCGCCTGATGCGCCGCGGCCAGGGCAACGACGGCGGCCGCGCACAGGCGGCCGAGGGATTGCGGAACGGGCACGGGTGTGGATGCGAGGTGTGGTAGGTGCAAGAATGCTCGCGCAAGTGGCGCCACGCCAGGGCCGGAGCGCGCGCCCGTATACCGCCAGGGGCGGCCGGTCCGTAGATTCCCGCGCCATGCGCTATCCAACCGTGTCTCGCGACATCCTCGACGTCGTGGGCCAGACGCCGCTCGTGGCCCTCGACCGCCTGACGGCCGGCCTGCCATCGCGAATCCTGGCCAAGCTCGAGTCCGCCAACCCCGGGCTCAGCGTCAAGGACCGCCCCGCGCTGCAGATCATCGTGGACGCGGAGCGGGCCGGGCTCATCGAGCCCGGAGACACCGTCATCGAGCGGACGAGCGGCAACATGGGCACCGGGCTCGCCATCGCCTGCGCCCTCAAGGGCTACAAGCTGGTGGTCGTGATGTCGGCCGGAAACACGCTGGAGCGGCAGAAGGCCATCCGCGCACTGGGCGCCAGGGTGGTGCTCGTGCCGCAGGTGACCGGGAAGCCGGGGCAGGTGACGGGCGACGATCTCAAGCGCGTGGAAGTGGTGACCAACGAGCTGACGCGCAAGCTCGAGGCGTTTCGCGCCGACCAGTTCAAGAATCCGAGCAGCGTCAAGGCGCACTTCGCCGGCACCGGTCCCGAGATCTGGAAGCAGACCAGGGGCGAGGTGGACGCATTCGTGAGCATGGTGGGCTCGTCGGGCACGTTCACCGGCGTGTCGCGCTACCTCAAGAAGCAGAACCCGAAGGTGAAGTGCGTGGTGGTGGAGCCCGTGGCGGCGTCCATTCTGTCCGGTAAGCGCAAGCATCCCGGCCGCCACAAGTTGCAGGGGGTGGGCTACATGGAGATCCCGCAGCTCTACGAGCCGGCGCTCGTCGATGAGTTTATCAGTATAGGCGACGCCGAAGCCATGCGCACCGCGCGGAAGCTGGCGAAGACCGAGGGGATCCTGGCCGGGTTCACCAGCGGGGCGAACGTGGCGGCGGCGCTCAGAATCGCCAAGCGTTCCAAGACGCCGCTCACCATCGCCACCATCATCACCGACTCGGGGCTCAAGTACTTCAGCACCGACCTGTACGAGTAGATCGAACTTCGCCGGAGGAAGCCCGGTTGGTCGAGCATCCGTAGGCCGAGCTCGCCGTGTTGGGCGCGAAAAAGCGGGGGCTTTCGCCCCCGCTTCTTCGCTGGCTGACTACCCAACCGTCCTTCTCACCTGACCCTCGGCCCTCCATCTTCGCCCGCCGAGGTCGTGAGCCGGACGAGATTGCCGCCGTCGGCGGTCATGCTGAACAGCTCGAGGTCGCCCCCGGTGCTGGGTCGCTTCGACATGAACAGGATCCGCCCGTCGCGGGTCCACGCCGGCGCGCGGCTCAACCAGGCGCTCGCCAGGTCGGCGGCGGCCTTCGGTGTCAGGTTCACCTGGTTGCTGCCGTCCGCGTTCATCACGTACACGGCGGGATAGCCGTCGCGATTGCTCATGAACGCGATCATCGTTCCGTTCTGCGACCACGGCGCCATCTGGTTCAGCGCCGCCGCGCCCGGCGTCATGTCCGTTTCGCTCCCGTCCGCCAGGTTCAGCACGTACACGTGCCCCGCCGAGGTGCTGCCGCGGCGGAAGGAGAGCTTCGTGCCGTTGGGCGACCACTCGGGCCACATGTCGTCGCTCGCGCATTCACAGTCCGTCACCTGGGCGAGGCTCGCGTCGCGAAGATCCATCACGTAGATGTGGTAGTAGGCAGCGCCGTCGCGTTTGCTTTGGAACGCGATCTCGTGCCCGTTGGGGGACCATCGCGCCCAGTCGTCGAGCGCGCCGGCTGCGTAAGTCAGGTCCACCGGGTCGCCGCCCGCCGTGCTCATGCGGAAGATGTGAGTGCCGCCGTCGCGGTTCGACGTGAACACCACGTCGCGCCCGTTCGGCGAGATGTCGGGCCACTGGTCCTTCCACGCGCCGCTCGTGAGCGCAACCGGATCGCTGCCGTCGGGATTCATCAGATAGATGTGGAGGGTGCTGCCCCCGTCCCGCGCAGAGTAGAAGGTAAGGCTTTCCCTGGGGCCCACGGGCTGTGCGCTCATGGCGGCGCGTGTTCCCGCCGGAGCGGTGGCTGGCTGCTCGGCGCACCCCACGACGAGCGCAGCGGCGAGGGCCGCAGAAATGCTGACGACTTTCATCGGAATCCTCCACGGTAGTTGGTCACCCATTGATGGGCGGCGCCGGGAGACACGTCACCGTGTCTCTATCCACCGGCCGAACGCGCCCCTATACTAAAAAGTCCATATCACCCCGATTTCCCGTTCGTTTCTCCCCCCAAGGAACGGGATGTTCAGACTGCAGCTCTTCGGCGGGGCGACCCTGTCGGGCGCTCCTGGCGTGCTCACCGGACGCGTTGCGCAGCGCCACCGGATGGCCCTGCTTGCGCTGCTGGCGGACGCCGGCCCGTGCGGCATGAGCCGCGACAAGCTCCTCGCGTGCCTCTCGCCCGATCTGTGCACCGAGCGGGCGCGGCATCTTCTCTCGAACTCGCTCTATCTGCTGCGTCACACGCTGGGCGTGGACGCCGTGCTCGGCGCCTGCGACATGCTGCGCTTCGATACCGCGATCGTCGGCGTGGACATCGTGGACTTCAACGCGGCGCTCGCTCGCGGCGACCGTCGGACGGCGGTGGACCTCTACGCCGGTCCCTTCCTGGACGGGTTCTTCCTCAAGGGCTCTTGCGAGTTCGAGCAGTGGGCGGCCGAGGCGCGCGACCGGTTCGCCGGCGCATGTCTCGCCGCGCTCGAAGCGCTGGCCGAAGCCGCTGCGGCGGCCGGTGATCTCCGCGCCGCGTCGATCTGGTGGGGGCGCTGCGCGTCGCACGACCCGTGCAGCTCGCGGATCGCGCGGCGATTCATGCTGTCGCTCGCCGCCGAGGGAGACGCGGCGGGCGCGGTGCGCCACGCCCGCGCGCATGCGCTGCTGGTCCGACAGCGGCTGGACATGGAGCCGCACCCGGACGTGCTTGCGTTAGTCGAGCAACTGCGCGCGCGGTGAGCGGGTCCGACTCACCGTTGCACCGACTTACCGACTCGGAGCGCCGCGCCCCCCGCCTCGTGCCCCACGCCCACCCCTGCCACCCCGCCCCCTGCCGCGCGCAGGAGGCGCCTCCTCGATTCCCGCGGCCTTCAAATCAGCCGCCAACTTCGGGATTTCCACCGTCCGCAGCTTTGCCAGCGCGGCGTCCTGCTTCTTCAACTCCGCCGGCAGCCCAGCGAGATCGGTCCGCTGCTCCGCCGTGGGATCGAACGTCACGTTCAACAGATAGCTCATCCCCTGCACCTTCTGCTGAATCGTGCGCACGAATGGCGTGTCCGGCGTCGACTCCTCGGCGCCGCCAAACCCTCCCTGGCCCGGGCAGCGCGGACCTGCTGCACCGCCGCGGCCCCCGAATGCGCCGCCTCCGAATCCACCCCGTCCGCCCCGGCCACCGCCGGCTGCCGAACCCACGTCGCAGTAGATGTGCGTGAACGCGGAGTCCACGCCGTCCAGCTGCTTCTTGAGCGCCGGCGTGAGCTTGTCACCCGCCGCGTCGGCCGCCGTCTTGAGCGGCGTGAACGCCGTCTGCGCCGAGTCCACCCGCTGCTGCGCATCGCGCAGCGTGTTCTGGAATTCCGCCAGCGCGTGGCGGAACTGGTCGAGGCTCTTGAGATCGCTCTCGGCCAGCGTCTGCGCCGCGTCCTGGGTGAGCGTGAAGCTCCGGTTGATGATCGTGACCGCACCGCCGCCGGCAGGCGTGACGGTGAGCTGCGCCGTGTAGCGGCCCGGCAGCACCGGGTACGTGATCTCGGCGTTGCCGCGGCCGCGGCCGAAAAAGCCGCCGCCGCCGAATCCGCCACGTCCCCCGCGAGCCGCCGCTGCGGCGCGGGCCGCGAGTTCGGAATCGCTCGGCACCGCGCCCGTGAGCGGCGGGCCGGCGCGCATGTCCCATTCCGTGCGGTACATGCCCGGCTTCTTCTCGCTCGCCGTGACGGGCAGCGTGCGCACCGTCGTGCCGTTCGCGTTCAGGATGTCGAGCCGCACCGCTGCGCCGGCCGCTGAGTTGTGCAGCAGGTACGTGATCATCGCGCCGTAGGGCGGGTTGGCGCCCTCGTAGCCGCTCGTGCCCATGCCGCTCTCGTGCGTGCCGTCGGGCTGGAAGAGCAGCTCATCGCGCACCGGGAACAGGTACGCCGTCTTGGCCTGTTTCGCCTCGGCCAGATGCTCGAGCGGGCTGATGTCGTCCATGATCCAGATGCCGCGGCCGTGCGTGGCCAGCACCAGATCGTTCTCGCGCGCCTGGATCTTCATGTCCCACACCGGCACGCCCGGGAAATCGCCCGTGAGCTGACTCCAGTGGCCACCGCGGTCCGTGCTGAAAAAGGCGCCGAACTCCGTACCCACGAACAGCAGGTTCGGCTGGCGCGGATCCTCGCGGATCACTTCCACGCCCGACATCGCGGGAAGATTGCCCGCGATGGACGTCCAGCTCTTTCCATAGTCTTCGCTCACCAGCACGTACGGTTTGAAGTCGTTGCTGCGGTGGCCGTCGAACGTCGCGTAGAGCCGGCCTGGGTTGGCGGCCGACCAGGTCACGCGGCTCACGTACGTCGTGTCCGGCACGCCGGGGAACGTGTCGAATTTGCTCCACGTCTTGCCGTCGTTCTGCGACACCTGGATGAGCCCGTCGTCCGTGCCCACGGCGAGCAGCCCCTCCTTCATCGGCGACTCGTCGATCGTCGTGATGTTGCCGAATTCCGCCGTGCCCTCGTTGCGGCCCAGTTCGCCGGAGTCCGGCACCGCGCCGCGCATCGGCAGCTTGTTGCGGTCTATGCCGCGAGTGAGGTCCGGGCTGATCATCGTCCAGCTGTCGCCGCGGTTCGTGGACTTGAACAGGTACTGCGCCGCGATGTAGACCGTGTTGCGTTCGTGGATGGACGGGAGGATCGGGGCGCTCCAATTGAAGCGCAGGTGCTCGCCGTGCGGGCCCGTGGGGCGGATGCTCTTGGCCTCGCCCGTGCGTTCGTCGTAGCGCTGCACGCCCGCCTGCTGCGACTCCGCGTACACGAGGTGCCGGTCGTTGGGGTCCGGCACCGCATAGAAGCCGTCGCCGCCCGACATGCGGAACCACATCGCGTTCGTGGGGCCGTAGCGGTAGCGCGTGCGGCTGGGGCCGGCGTACGTCTGGTTGTCCTGCAGGCCGCCATACACGTTATAGAATGGGCGCGCGTCGTCCACCGCCACCGTATAGAACTGGCTGACCACCATGTTCTCCACGTGGTCCCACGTCTGGCCGCGGTCCCAGGTCTGGTACACACCGCCGTCGCCGCCCAGGATGATCTGTTGCGGATTCTCGGGGTTGATCCAGAGCGCGTGATGATCGGTGTGCGTGCCGGCGGCGAACGGCTCCCACGTCTTGCCGCCGTCCCAGGTCTGCCGATCGCCCGCGTTCAGCTCGATCACGTGATCAGCGTCCACCGGGTCGCAGATGATGCCGCTGTAGTACCAGGCCGTGCCGTCCACGTTGTTCACGTGCGTCCAGTGCGCGCCCGCGTCGTCGGAGCGGTAGGTGCCGTTCATGTCGCCCTTGGCGCTGATGAGGGCATAGACCGTGGCCGGGTGCGATTTGCAGGTAGCGAGCCCGATGCGGCCGAGTTCACCCGTGGGGAGCCCTTCGGAGAGCTTCGTCCAGGTTTTGGCGCCGTCCGTGGTCTTGTAGATTGCCGCTTCGGGGCCGGCGGGGAGGAAGCCGTACTCGCGGCGTTCGCGTTCCTCGCTGGCCGCGTAGAGCACGTCCGGGTTGGACGGGTCCATGGCGATGTCGGTGAACCCCGTGTACTTGGAGATTTCTTTCGTGTTCGTCCACGTCTTGCCGCCGTCGGTGGTCTTGTAGAGTCCACGTTCGCCGCCCGGTGCCCAGAGCGGCCCCACCGCGGCCACGTACACCACGTTCGGGTCGCGCGGGTCGATGACGATGCGGCCGATGTGCTGGCTCAAGGGGAGCATGGCTGCCGACCAGGTCTTGCCGCCGTTCGTGGAGTTGTAGACCCCCGTGCCCCAGCTGCTGGAGCGCATGTTGTTGGCCTCGCCCGTGCCCACCCAGATGACGTCCGGGTCGGAGGGGGCCACCGCCACCGCGCCCACGCCGCCCGTGCGCACCGAGTCGAAGATCGGGGTCCAGGAGACGCCGGCGTTCTCGGAGCGCCAGACGCCGCCGGTGGCCGCTCCTATATAGAAGACCGTGCCCCATTGGCCGGATGCGTTGGGGACCGCCGCGATGGACGTGATGCGGCCGCCCATGAGCGCCGGGCCGATGTTGCGAAAGGAAAGGGCGTGCGCCAGAGCCGAGTCCGACGGGGAGGACTGGGCCGTGGCCGTGGTGGCCAAGGCGAGGGAGACGGCGATGGCACTGGCAGAAATGAGGCGGAAGGGGCGGGTCATCGGACTGAGGAAGGGGTGGTAGGGGCGGTAAAGGCTCGGCAAGGGATCCCCGCGGAGTTCCCGAACACGGGGGCTATGTAGTGGTACGAGCGAACCTGCCCAAGTGCTGGCGGGGCCACAAGTAAACAGTGGATTGCGGACGGCGCCCCCTACGCTCTCGATGACCGCCACGACGCAGGTGCTGGTGGGGTCGTCCGGAGCTTCGGAGTTGGAAGTGGTGGCCGCGTTGTACAACGGCACGGCGTCACACATGCAGGTGCTCACCGGCCTTCCGATTCGCTTGCGTTGCTCGCTCCCGGCACGTACGGTGTGAATGCTGAAGTCGTGACGAGTTCAGACGTGAGTGCGGTTTGGGCTGGGACCGTAACGCTGCCCATCCCCACCCAGCGGTAGTCTACGGCCTGGTTCACCATGCGTGGATCGGCATTGGGGCGTCACGAGAAGGAACCAGTTCGCATCCCGGAGGATGCCATGCCCCTGCTTCGTATGAGTGTTCGCTGGTGGGCGTTGACCCTGAGCCTCGCCCTGTTCGCTGTTGCATCGCCGCTCGCCGCGCAAACAGCATGGAGTCTTGGGCCCTTCGTCGGCGCGTACCGCGCCATGGGGAGCTTCGAGCAGGCTTCGATCTACGACACCGACCTCCCGTACACGCCGCAGGCATTGAACGGGAACGCGTGGGGCGCCGAGGCGCGGGCCTGGTTCGGCGGCCGGTGGGGGGCCCAATTGCAGGTGTCCTCGTCGTCGAGCACCATCGGGCCGACGATCAGTCCGGGCGGGCCAACGCGTTCCCGAACCGCCAACGTCCAACTGGCCACGGCCCAGGCGCTCTACAATATCTTGCCCGCGCAATCGCCGGGGCGGCTCTGGCTCGGCGCCGGACTTGGCGCCGTCCGGCACGTGGGAAACGCGTATGCCAACTATGGCAGTCCGGTGAATCTGGCCGGCGTCGTCGGGCTTGGAGTGTCGCTGCCCATCATGCAACAC